>JAEYNQ010000107.1 GCA_023412455.1 Bacillota bacterium | reverse complement strand
TGTTTGTTTCGCCTGAAGGGCTGTATTTAAGTTACTTATTTCTAACTCTTTATCTGACTTTAAGCTATTTAAGCGTACTTCTGCTTCTTTTTTTGCCTTTTCAAGCTCCTTAAGTTTGAGTTCGGAGACTTTAAGCTCTGTGTCTGATAGACTCTCTAGGCTGTTTAGTTGTTTATTGGCTTCATAGAGCTTTTTGGCCTCCTGAATCTCCTCAGTCATCAGCTTTATTTGTTCTTGTAAAGCCACTACATCAGGGTCTGTCCCTGCTTGCATTTTAGCTTGCTTAAGGCTTAACTCGTTTTTAATTTGTAGGAGCTCTATCCCACTGGGTTCAACTTGCTTTTGTATATTCGCCTGCTGAACTTGTAAGCGTTTAATCTCTTGTTCCTTTTTTATAATCTGATTTTTGTAGGCTGTATCATCTAGTACAATTAGAGGGGCTCCCTTTTTTACATATTCCCCTTCTTTTACCTTAATCTCTTCTGTAATGGCTGGGAAATCAATATATACCTCTCTTATTGTATCTGCCATGACTTTTCCATAAGCTGCTACGCCCTTTGGTGCTGTTACCACTTCTATAGGTGCTGAGGCCTCTTTGTTCGCTCCGTTACAGCCTCCTAGCAGCATACATATACCTATTAATAGCCATCCATATCTTTTATGCATTATTCTTTCTCCCTTTTACTTATTCCTTTAATGCTTTTAGCAAACACGTCCATCTCTTACCTGAATCAAATGGGTCCCATATTCTGCTGCCTCTCTAGAATGTGTCACCTGTACAATAGTCTTTCCTTGCTCTTTATTAATTTGCTGAAGGAGCTTCATAATTTCTGTACCTGTTTTACTATCTAAGTTCCCTATAGGTTCATCTGCAAAAATAATATCCGGTTTATTAATGAGGGCCCTTGCAATAGCTACCCTCTGCTGCTGACCTCCTGAGAGTTCGCGTGGGGTATGCCTTTTCCTTTCGGATAATCCTACAATCTCTAGAATTTCATCCAAATCCTCTTTATAATGACTGGCCTTTTTCCCATCTAAAAGAATAGGAAGCATAATGTTTTCTTCTACATTTAGATTAGGAATGAGATTATAAAACTGAAAGATAAACCCTATATCCCTTCTCCTCATCTGACTCTCTTCCTGGTCCTTCATAGCTTTTAATACTTTGCCATTAATCTTGATCTCTCCCTCAGTAGGTTGGTCTAACCCTCCTAGCAAATAAAGGAGGGTGCTTTTTCCTGAACCAGAGGGTCCCATAATGGAATAAAAATTACCTCTATGTATTTCTAAATGAATATCCTTTAAAATTTCTACTTTTTCATCTCCTAGGTTATAGCTCTTTCCTAAACCAATGGTTTCAATAACAGTATCCATGTTTCCCCCTACTCGTATTTAATGGCTTCTATAATGTTAAGCTTTGATGTTTTCTGTGCTGGTACCGTAGAAGCTATAATGGTGAGCATTAAAGTAGCTCCTATATATAGGCCCATACCATCTGCTATAAATTTCATTCCAAAGGGCATATCCATATTGACTAATACATACTCCATATTCCCCATGAGAAGCCAACCTATTGCTATACCACTTATAGCTCCTAATAGGCCCAAATAAATAGCTTCTATAAAAATCATATGGGTGATTTGTTTTTGGCTCATTCCTACAGAACGTAATATAGCAAAACCTTTTTTCCTTTCAATAAAGCTAATAAGAAGGTTGTTCACAATCCCTATAATCCCAATAACAATGGCCAGTACACAAAACCCTTTGAGCATGGTCATAATAACATCATTTGATTCTTGCTCACTCTGTGCAAACTCTGCGTTGGTATCGCCTTGTAATTGCTCCTTCTTATATTTTTCTTTGATGACTTCTAATACTTCCCCTTCCTCCTTATTGGTATTCACATAGATTCCATTATACTGACTAAGGCCCAAATCCTGACCCATATATTTTTCACCCATCATAGCATAACCACCGGAATAAATAGGGGTATCTACAAAGCCTATAAGCGTATACTCTCTGTCTCCTTCTGGCATAGTGAGTGTAAGGACATCTCCCTCTTTGAGGTTATAGCGCTTTTTTAAAAGGTTAGTGACTACTATACACCGCTCTTTATTAAGCTGTGTTAAAAGTCTTTGCTTCTCCTCTTCATTTTTATAAGTAAGCTTAAGATAACCATCAAACTCTGGGCCGGATACACTATGCATCCCATGAATACTTTTACCACCGAACTCCTTAACAGGTATGTCTTCCCCCTCATAATCCCCTGTAATATAGTACCCATATACGCTTTCTACCCCTTCTATGCCCCTAATAGATCTGATTTTATACTTATCCATATTGTGCGTCTGAAGCCCTATATTAAAAACGAGACTCGTTTCGTAAATCTCCAAAAGTCCCTCTCTTAGGTTTTGGGATACATTATTTAGCATCAAAATAATCCCTACCCCAATAGCAATAAGCGCCATGCTATTGGTCATACTCTTATTTCCCTTTACATTTCTAGCAGCTAAAGAACCCACATTTCCAAATAGCTTGGTAAAAACAACTTTTATAAAGGGTAATGAATAGTGAATGCTAAGAGGAAGTATATTAATTACCCCTACAATAGCAGCTATCATGCTTATAATAGATAAAAGGAGTCCCATTTGAACGAGCTCCAGTTTCGGAATTATAATACTTATTAAAATAAGAAAAACCCCAAGTATGTATTTGTATCTTTTTTTCTTTTTATAGGAGGTATGATTCCCTAATACAACTTCTTTTATAGGGATCTTAGCCGTACTTCTAATGGGAATAAAGCTACTGATTAAACATATGGTTACCCCTAGGAAAAAGCTTATGAGGAGATGGGTGGGCTTGATGACCATTTCTGGCTTTAAGCCTTCTGTATTGGCCATAAACCTTATCATCACTGCCAAGACTATAACCCCTAATAGATTAGAGCCTATCCCTCCTATTACGCCATAAAAAGTACTTTCTAAGAGGAGCACTCTATTCATCATTTTTTTACTAGCCCCTACACTTCTAAAGGTCCCTACTATAGGGAGCTTTTCTATCATGATTACTTTAAAAGAGGTATAAATGATAAAAATACTCATAAAGGTTACCATGATGGTCATCATCATAAGGGGGAGCTCAATCCAAAAGACATAGTCACCTAAATCTGCCTCTGATATGGCTTCTCGGACTGTATACTTTGGGTACAGGCCTTGTAACTCCGTAATGATTTGCTGGGGTGTTGTACCTAGCTCTCCTTTTATATAAATCGCATTAGGCTTATTTTGTGTTTCCATATAACCAGATAGGGTGTTAAAAGAGATCATAACGAGAGGCGTTTCTCCTTCATTGGCAAAAACCCCTACTGCCTCACTAATACCATAAATAATAAGCCGTCTCTTTTTATCATTGATGCGAAGCTCTAATTCATCCCCTATATCTAATTTATAGCTTTGTGCTGTTTTGTCACTAATAATAGCATAGCTTCCTGTAAGTGTTTTATCTTGTTCCACCCTTTTAAAAACAAGCTCATTCATGGCTTTATAGTCTTCTAATTCTATTCCCATTAAGCTCATTTGGTCATAGCGAGATTGTCCGATAGCATAGAGGCCACTTCCCCTCAAAAGAGGAACGGTGTAGTCAAAAGGCTGTTTTGCTTTGCTAGAAGCAGATAGACCTATAAACTGACTTGGAGAATTCACATTGGGGAGAATAACTATCTCTGCGTTCCCTACATTAAGCTTTGCCTTTTTGGTATAAACAGCCACCAAAGAATCTGTAATAGAAGCTGAAGCAAAATAAACGGCTCCTGATAGCATGACTGCCACTATAATCAAAAAAGTTCTAAACTTCTTTTCCATAGCAGATTTCAAAATGTATTTTAAAATAATTTGCATAACTTCTTCCTCCTACCCTCCAAAGTATATACTGGACCTAAGTCATAAAAAAACCAACTAAAGTCATTTTTTATTATGACCTTAGTTGGTTTTTATAGTCTGTATGCCTTTAATATAGTTGTTTACACTGATAACAATAATAAGATATAAAATGAGAGTAATGATAAGAGGAATGACTAAAAAGTTTATATGCCAAAGGGCATAGATCATCCCTTGTTCATAGCAATAGAGATAAGCAAATAGTACAATTAATAGCTCTCCTATCCCCAGTCCTAAAAGAGTACCTAGGATGAGACTAATGGAAAAAAACCCAAGAACTCTCTTTCGGATAGAGCGTATACTATACCCTAGCGCCTTTAGAAGATCCAATTCATTATCCCTTGTGGTCAAATGGGTATACACCAGGTGATGAATGGTTACCCAAATACCTAGGCTAAAAGCGCCAATAAGTAAAGTCCCTAAAAACATTAAGACTCGCCTAATCGCCTTATAAAACAACTTATAATCTAGATAGCCTGATATACACTTTAATCCAGTGACATACTTTTTAAAATAGGTAGCCGTCTCTTCTATCTTTTCTTTATCTGTAAATACAAGCCAGGCATTAGAGGGTAGGTCTTGTCCACTTATTGCAATACTCATGGGTGCCTCTACCACACCTACCACTGTATAGTTTCTTTCTAGCTCTAGCAAATCCCCTTCTTCCAGCCGGTCTCCTATTTGGACTTTTGCTGCCTTCATTCCTTGCTGTGTTAAAATAATTTCTCCTTGATTTTTAGGTAATCTTCCTTCTATTAGGCGAACGCCTAATCGGTTCATTGTTTCTTCCATAGCTGGTGGCTTTAACCCTAACAAAACGCTTGATTCTATATTAAAAAAGATAAGTCTTGTATTGATATAAGCTACGTGTCCTTCTAGTACACCTTGGGTATTCTTATAGCCCACTATTTCTTCGTAAATGAGTTGTTGTTCCTTCTCGGGGCTCTTACTATTCTTGTCCACATATACAATATTTTCAAATTCTAAATGACTACAAAATTTTATGCCATCAAGAAGGGCTATGCCTATAGAAATAATAAAAATAATAATGCCTATTTGAGCTGCTAGTACAATGATAATAGGTAAGGGTTGCCACTTATTTTTATAAATATAGTAGACATTACTAAGAGGATTCATCTAAATCCCTCCCCAGCTTACCATCTCTAATATAAATGATTTCATCTGTTTGCCTGGTCATAGCCACATCATGTGTCACGAATAAAATAGTGGCATTATTTTTAAGGTTATAGAGGGTTTCAATCACATTCTGTGCATTTTTTTGATCCAATGAGGCTGTAATCTCATCTGCAAAGATGACTTTTGGGGTATTAATAAGTGCCCTAGCAATAGCTACTCGCTGACACTGGCCTCCACTTAGTTCATTGGGTTTTTTATGTCTATAATTGGCTAGTCCAAAGGCCTCTAAAAGGCCTATGGCCCTATCTATATCTTCTTTTTTATTGGAATTAATAGGGACTAATACATTTTTTAAAATATCCATGTAAGGTATTAAAAAATAGCGTTGAAAAACAAAGCCAAATTCCTTAAGCCTTAGCTCTGAACGTTCGCTCTCCTCTAATAATGCCATATCTTGCCCCTTGTAGTAGAGTTTACCACCAGTAGCCTCTTTAATCCCACTAATCACATAAAGCAAGGAGCTCTTTCCACTTCCTGACGGGCCTAATATGCTATAGGTCCTACCCTCTTTAATTTCTAAATTAATTTGATTGAGGGCATAGGTCTTCTCTAGTTTATCTGCATCATAAAGCAATGTAATATTCTCCAGTTTAAACATTCTTTTTCCCTCTCTTTAATCCACCGTCTTTAATAAAATCCATGTAGGTGTTAGTGAAAAAGCAAGCATACATAAGGGTATAACCTCTATACTGCAAAGTACTCTCGCATCTATTCTAAAAGGCATATAGGCATTAGGATAAATAATGAGCTGATTACTTAAGTAAATGACTACAAACAAAGCCCCTATCCCCAAGCATGTGCCTATTACTATAATGGCCAATATTTCTTTTGTCACCCTTAGGAGAATGGCCTCCTCACTATAGCCAATAGCCTTTAGAACACTCACCTCTTCTCTCCTCCCTTTATAATGCACATAGGTAGATACTCCTGTAGCAATGGAAGAAGCGATAGTTATAAGGATTACAATAATATTAAAGGTAGTATAGGTTCCTCCTATAAAAGATGTGTCACTTGCTTCATAGCTAGCCCTATCATATACCTTATAATTTTGAGGCACAATCTCTCTTAGGGCACTATTCATGGCTTCCAGCTGGCCTTCTCTGGGAATAAAGAGACTAGCTGTTGTTTGATTCGTTGCTGTTATAGGTGTGAAACTAACAAGTAAGTTACTCTCAAAGCTATCATAAAAAATCAGCCGATCATCCTCTTGCATAGCTTCTCCCTTTATTAGTTTTAAATTTTTAGCTATTCGGGTGGAAGTAATGATTTGTCCCCTGTCTTCTAAGGGTATGTCTTGAGAGTCGTACTCTATTCCTATAGCCTGCAGGATTTCTTGTATACCTGATTTTTCTATATGAATAAGTTTACTTCCCCAATAACCTGTTAAGGAATAAATTGGCAAAAATTCCGTATTAACATAATAGGCATGCTCCACCTCCTTTAAGTCTTTCCCTCTTTCTACAAATGCTGGGTCAATGCATTCCTCATCCGTTGTGGCTACAATGGTGTAATACTGACTTCCAAAGAAATATAACTTATGCTCATCTTCTACACTGGTAATAACACTTTTTGAAAGGCCTAACATGGTGATAGCAACCACAATGGTTATAATAAAACTTATTACATTCTTTTTATTTCCAATCATATAGGTTTTACATCCTAAAGCTTTATGCATAGACAGCCTTCTTTCTATAAAAATAGTATAGCTCTCATCTACTCAGTAAAAAACCAACTCTGGTCATATGCTCCTATGACTTTAGTTGGTCTTTTAAAAGACTCATGCAACTGCTTCGATCCGTTGTCCCTGTTTTCACATAAATATTGGAGACATAATTTTTCACTGTGCCTTCTGATATGTAAAGTGCCATAGCAATTTGCTTATTATTAAATCCATCTCGTAGCATCTTAGCTACCTCCCATTCCCTCTCCGTTAAACCATACTCTTGTATAGCTTTGGCTGTTTCTTGAAACTGAGTCACCTTACTAATATTTTGGGCCAGTACTTGGGCTACCTTTTGAGGCATATAAAATTGTCCTTTATAAACTTCCCGAATAGCTTGTACCAGTTTATCGTAGGGAATATCTTTAAACAAATACCCATTAGCCCCACTGGCCATAGCTTGTACTATATACTCTTCATCTTCAAAAGTGGTCAGCATCATAATTTTTAGGTAAGAGTTAAAGGTACGAATGCCTTGAATAGCCTCTACGCCATTCATTACTGGCATACGAATATCCATTAGCAAAACATCTATTTCATAGGTCTTACAAAGAGCTATAGCTTCCTCTCCATTAGCACCAGTAGCTATGACCTCCATATCTTCATAGGCTTCTAATATCCTTTTTAACCCCTCTGTAATCAACTGTTGATCATCTATAATGGCTATTTTCATTTGGGCTCACTCCCTTCTTGTATTGGTAAATCCACCTTGATTGTAAACCCTTCATCTTTGTAACTATCAAATAGTATCCTTCCTCCTAAGGCTTCTACCCGCTCCGTCATGGCTATCAGTCCAAACCCTTTTTTAAACCCCGTGGCACCTTGTCCATTATCTGTAAGCTCTATATGCATTTGCTCCTTACTACGTTCTACTTTTAGAACAAATACAGTGGCCTTTCCATGCTTAATCCCATTGGTAATGCCCTCTTGTAATAATCTATAGATACACCTTAGTAGTGCTACAGGTATTCCTTCTAGATGATCCACAAGGTAAATCACTTGAATAGGTGTATATTTACTGAGCTGCTCCCCGATGCGATAAATTTCCTCTATCCAATTGGAGTCGTTTTTTATCCGCCTTACAGTGGTTCGTAGTGTCTGTAAACCCCTTCTGACTTCCTCTGAAATATGCTCGATATGCTCTATGACTTCTCGTTTTTCCCTATCTACTTGATCCTCTTTTACCTCATTCTCTTTAACCTCTTTATCCATAAGCAATTTACATACCTCTAGCTCCACCAAAGCGGCTGTCAAAGTATGTCCTACTGTATCATGCATTTCTCTAGAAAGGGCTGTACGCTCCTTCATAATCGTATAATCCTCTAAATCATCATAAGCTCTTTTAAGCTGCTCATAGTTGTAGGCATTATGTAAGTTTTCTTCTAGTAATGCTTTTTTCGTTTTTATGAGTTGTTTATTTTGTTCAATAATATACCACACTAAACTGGCAAAAATAATAAAACCACTATACAAGCCTATTAACTCAAAACTTTCCATCAAAAAAGTCCTTAAGCCTGGTACACGAATAAATGCTACAAAGCTGGTCACTCCATAGCTTATAGCTGTACTCAGGAAGCCCACCCTCATACCAAAGTAACGGAGCAATTGAAAAATAACGATAAAATAAAACCCACAATACGCATTATCTATACTAAAAAAACCAATAAGTGTAATGACTAAAAAGTTAAAGCTAGAAACTATAATAAGCTTATTCTTTGTTTTTTTATGAGGCACCAACAAAAGCTCGGTATAGAGGATACTAAGCATAATAAACATAACGGGTATATAGGTATACATATTCCAATTGGTATCTTGAACCAATAAGTAGATACTAGTAACTACTAATAGCATACTGATTACATAAATAATGTAACTTTCTATTTTATTCATTTTTCACCCCATTACTTTTACTTAGAGCTCTATCCCTAGGGTCTTTGACTCTTTCATGCTAATGTAATTATAGCTTTAAGATATAGTAAAATATTTATACTATTTTTAATAATTTTAATTATATCATTAGTACATTAGTGTTGAACAGACAATCTGTATACAAAAAATGTGTTACCAAGCTTATTGGTTAAGCAATTTATTGATTTCATCCACCATGAAATTGAGAGCCTCTACCTGTTCTGTCATTTCTATAATATCTTTTGTATTACTATCAATCATTGAATGGATGTTAATTGATCTTACTTTTCGCACTAATTGTTTCTAATAAGTGTCGACAAAAAATGTCATTTATCGTTGTTATTAATAAGTAATATATGTTTTGTAACAATAAATTATTTTTGTCGCAAAAATATGTTGAGTTTTATATAGTGATATTGTAAAATAAATTATATACTAAATTTTATAAATATTAAGTATATAATTAATTTATTTAAGTTTTCAGATGTACATTGCTTTACTAGATGCCTTATTGGGAGGTGGAATTATGGATTCCATAGAAAAAATATATCTAACCAATCTATCCAATCATCAGGTAACCCTTAGTCGTGTCATATCAAAGTGGTGCATTATAGGCAGTTTTTTTGGTTCTTTCTTTTATGTGGGACTGAAACTTTTAGGTTTAGTGGATCGATGTACTTGGGACAAAATAATACTTAACTTTATTATTTTTACAATAAGTGGTGTCTCTCTACTCATTGTCTCTATTCTTGGTAAAAATAATGACACCTTTTATAGAATGTATTTTAGGTACGTGGTTATCTTAGCAGGTTCTTGTAATTATTTAGCCCTTTGTATTTGCATTCCCTACAATGACATTTGGACTACTGTTGTCATTATGTTATTTATTGCTTCCTTTTATATTGAAAGGAGAATGGTTTTATTCGGCATAACCGTTAATATGGTTACTTCTATCCTCGCATTTTTTATGGTAAAAGATATTTATAATTTAGATATAACAGACTTCATAATCCGTCTCCAAATGACTTCCTTTGGTGGTCTTATTGCTTTTATTGCCTCCATTGTTCAAAAACACCTTATGCTGCGTTCTAGCAAAAATGAATTTGAAATCATGAGTTCTATGCAGTATTTAGAAAAGGTTTTAGAGGAAATTAAAGCAACTTCTCATATTTTAATTGACTCAAGTAGTAATATAACTTCCCTTTCACAAAACTTACAAGAAGCTACAGAAATAACTGCAACAAATACTTCTGCCGTATTAGATTCAACCGTTAGAACTTGTGAAAATGTAGATAAGAGTATTGAATTATTAGATAATGTAAGCAATGATACTAAAAAAATGAAGGAAATTAGTGATATTGCTATTACTAATTCAAATGCTTTAAAAGAATCTGCTATTAAGGGTAAATCTTCTATTGATATAGCTGCACAAAAAATATTAAGTATAAAAGAAGGTGCACAAATGGCTTATGATAGTGCACAAAAGCTTGATGCTAAAGCCAAGCAAATTGATTTAATTGTATCTGAAATCCAAAGTATTTCTTACCAAACTAACCTATTAGCCCTTAATGCCTCCATTGAAGCGGCTAGAGCTGGTGAGTATGGAAAAGGGTTTGCTGTAGTAGCTGAGAGAATTCGTATGTTAGCCACTCAAAGTCAAGGAGCTCTTAAAAATATAACTACTGAGTTAAACGATATCTTTCAAAATAGGGGCACTGTTGATAATTTAGTCACTAATATCGACGAAGGAGTTGAAATAGTCTTAGAGAGCAAAGATTTTTATACTAAGATTATTGATAACTTAAACAATACTATACATACACTTAAAAAAATTAGTAATATTTCTCAAGAACAAACTGTTGACTCTCAAATTATCAAAGACTTTATTAATAGCTTAAGTGAGTTGGCTAAGGAAACGTCTTCTAATGCAGACTATACCTCAGCTTCAGTAGAACAATCCTTTGCTGCAAGTCATGAACTCCTTGCTTCTGCTAAATCACTTGAACAAGTAGCTATGAATCTCAAAGAATTAATTACATATAGTGATCAGAAATAAACGCATCAATTAAACTTAGATATTAGAAAAAGAGCTGTACATTAGCTGATTTTATCGGCTTATGTATAGCTCTTTTTAAATATAACCCCTCCATTAGCATTGAGTTATTAACTATTACTTCCATTGATTTGTAATTTGCAGACTTTTACACATAAAAATAACTAAAGTCCTATGAGCGGCTTGGCTTATGTTATATAAAGACGTTTACTATCTCCTTAAATCAGGTTATAATTTTAATATATTTAATATTTTAAATATTGAATATATTAAAATGTATTAACAGATTTGAGGAGGAATATACTAATGCCCTGCATAAAAAATAAAGTTAAGCACCTACTTACACCTGGGCTATTGTTAGCTCTGGTAATACTATCTACCCGTTGTACTTACAAATCATCCGCAGCTCCATCAGATTTTGATTCTGTTTCCCTACCTCGTGCTTCTTGTAATACTACTCTATCTGAAATTTCCTCCTGTTCTAGTACTGCTTCTCTGCCCAAGCCTTCTCCTGTGAAAATGGAATCCATAAATAAACCGTTCTATAGTAATAGTTCCTCTAGCACACCTACTGAGATCATCATTAATAATGGTGGACACTATGTCCAGTACAATGATAATACTTACTACATTCAATATTCTTCACCATCTGTATCAGACTCTTCATCTAATGCCTTAAATAATTACGAAGATACAGTACTCCATAAAATGTACTGCCTTAGTGAAAATAAAACACCTACTGTTGTATTTGAAGGTCCTTATTGTGGTAACATTAATATCTATAATGAGCATTTCTACCTTGGCACAGATGCTAATGATGATAGTAGTATTTACGCCCTAGATATGAATGGTGAAAACCCCATTCAAATAGGCTATGGCACTATTGTTGCTATTGATTTAGAATTAGGCTATTTAATTATTTGTAAATCCAACGATACCCTTTATTCCATTGACCTAAAACACTCTAGCTATCCTCAAAAAATACTAACGGCTTCAGGAGAATTTATTAAATTTGAAGATAGTACCATCTATTTCAGAGAGGTAGAAAATGATTATTCACAAAGGTCTAAAGGAAGCCTTAAGCTCTATTGTATGAATACGGATGGAAGCCATTCGAGATGCTTATTTGATATTGATCCTGACCGAGACCTTACTATTAGAGATCAATATTATAGGGAAATTAGAACATTCCAAATAGTGGATGATGAAATTTATTTTTCTCATGGTTACCATCAAGGAACTGCTGAAATCTTCTATGATGGTCGTATTATGTGCATGAGCAAAGATGGCAGTAACCTAAGACAAATACTTCCTAATAACGAATACCCTGCTTCCACTAGTGCTGACTTTCGTGTAACCTGCTCTGGGCAAGACAAATATATCCTTTATCATGACCCAGGAGAGCTCTCCAATGTTTATAGATTTAATCTCACAAATGGAAAGCTAACAGAAACAGATCTACCCACTATCCATCTAAACCAGCACTTTATTATAGATAACTGTGCCTATGCTTATCTAACTAACTCCGATGTCATAACCCCCCTAATTACTGAATCAGATTATCAAACCATGGTACTAAATGGCATGGAGATCGTTTCCCCTTCACCCTTTTCAAGAAGGCTTGAACCAAGAATAGGCCCCACTTTT
Source organism: Bacillota bacterium (assembly GCA_023412455.1). GTDB lineage: Bacteria > Bacillota > Clostridia > Lachnospirales > Cellulosilyticaceae > Sporanaerobium. The sequence goes on along the minus strand of JAEYNQ010000107.1, from coordinate 247 downwards.
GAATATGCTAATATAGAAGTGGTAGGTCCTTATGTTTTCTTTAAGGTTGTAGAACGTGAACCTACACATTCTATCACTTCTTCCAAAGTTTATCGCAAAAATCTTAAGACAGGTGCTTTAGATCTCCTTTATCAGTATTAAACGCTTTGCTCAACTCATACTCCACCAAGCTTATATTCCTCAAAACAAAAAACAAACGTGCCACAAGCTGCATTTTGAAACAAATAATAAAAACTCTTCATCGCAA
>JAEYNQ010000084.1 GCA_023412455.1 Bacillota bacterium | reverse complement strand
CACCATAGAATAAACCATTTTTAGCTGAAAGTGTTGTTATGCCTTCTTGGGCAAACAATCCAATAAAAAGAGTTCCTAAAATACCACAAATAAGATGGACTGAAGTAGCTCCTACAGGGTCATCGATTTTTATTTTATCAAAGAACATAACGGCAAAAACAACAACTACCCCTGCAATAGCACCAATTACTAAAGAACTTTCAACACTTACATAAGCACAACCTCCTGTAATTCCTACTAAACCGGCTAGACAGCCATTAATGGTCATCCCTAAGTCAGGTTTGCCAATTACTAACCATGAAATAGCTGTAGAGGTTATTATTGCGGCAATCGCTGCTGTATTAGTTGTCATAAGGATATGCATGACATCTGAAGGATTTTGAAAACTCATCGTCGAACCAGGATTAAAACCAAACCAGCCTAACCATAAAACAAAAAGTCCAATAACAGCTAGGGACATATTATGACCTGGAATAGCCTTTATCTTACCATCCTTACCGTATTTCCCAATACGAGGTCCCAGAATCAAAGCGCCAGCTAAAGCTGCCCAACCTCCAACAGAGTGAACCACTGTATCTCCAGCAAAATCCATAAAACCAAGGCTAGCTAACCAACCACCACCCCATACCCAGTGTCCTATAATGGGATAGATGAAAAGTGTCAAAACAAAAGAGAACAAAATAAAGGAAATATACTTAACACGTTCGGCCACAGCACCTGAAACAATAGTTGCAGCTGTTCCACAGAAAACTAATTGGAAGAAAAACTTCCCCCAAAAGGGAACATTCGCTGTCAGTGTCTCATCATAAAAGGAAAGATCTGAACTTCCTAAAATGAAAAGTTGTTGGGTTCCAATATAAGGGTTATCCCCTCCAAACATAAGTCCCCATCCCAGTAACATAAAACCTAGGGATGAAACGGCAAAAACTATAAAGTTTTTAGATAGAATATTGACTGTATTTTTGGACCGTGCAAAGCCTGCCTCAACAGCCGCAAAACCTAAATTCATAAAAAACACCAAAATTCCTGCAAGAAATACCCACAGCGTATCTACAATCATTGTAGTACTCATACAAACACCTCCAAATTAAAATAAAATAAAAAGAGGACAAAGGCATTCTTTATTAGAACGCCTTTGTCCTCTTTTCTTATCTATTTCTATGCTAGCACTTTTTGTTTAAGTTGTAAATATATTTTTATTATTTTTATTATTCTAACCACTAAAAGCTATTAACGTAATACCTGGCTTGCCTCTAAGCTAAAGCTACTGCTATCAATGACTCGCTCCACTACTTTATCATAAATTACCAAGTTTACTTCTCCTTTATTGATGGCCTTTTGTTCCTCCCCCAGTTGTATATGGGTGGTCTCATCTGTTAAGTTAATGGACCATTGCTTACTAGAGAGCTCCTGATTGAAACCAATATTTCCTTCTCCACTCTTTTCATAAACAAGTTCTCCTTGCTGTAAAATACCTAGATACTTTCCTTTATCCCATGCCCCTTGGCTTTCTTTTACATTGAAGCTGGTAAAGCCTATTTCTCTAAGTATTCCTTGCAGCTGACTTACCTTTTCACTATCTTGCACTTGTTCCACCCCACTGTTTTGAAGGGTAAGAATAAGGGTGTAATCCTCTTTATAAGGGGATTTGGCAAGTCTTTCAAGGTAAAGCTTTAAATCCTCTTCTTGTCTTAGCCTCAGCTCTTCATCTCTTTTAAGCCAGCGTTCAAGGTCTACCTTCCAGCTAGCATAGGCTACCTCTTCTTTGTGATTTGGAAGGTTAAAGTTTTCCTTTAAGTAGTTTGCTAAATAGCGACTCAGCTTCTCAGCTCCTCTAAAGTTAAGGTGCTTTAATTCATCTAAGTAATCTTCCTTAAAATCTAGTCCTAGCTCGTCATATTTCTCATTGAAATCTAAAAAGGGTAGGTTTCTTTCCCTTGCTAGTTCCTTTACTTTGTTATAGCGCCTACCCGCTTCTTCTGAAACATAAATAGGGGTCTTCATGAATACCAGCTGAATGTTGTTTTCCTCACATAGATTGATAATCTTCTCCAAATAAAAGGTTACTTTTTCAGGCAAGATCCCCACCTCCTCCGTAACTGGATATTGGGGCTTTTCATTTTTATAAATGCCAAATTCCTCTCGGTAACCCTTATTATAATGCTTGAGATGGGTAAAATGAGTTGTAAAGTTTTCTTTTTTTAAGTTTTTCCAGTTCCCTTTATTTTTTAAGAGCTTAAAAACAAAATAAGGTCTATTACTAGGCTCCACACTGGCTTGTATGTTTTCCAGCTTGGTAACATTTAATTCCAAATCGTCTAAGTTAATATTACTATTATCAAGTGGCCTATAAGGCTCATCATAATTAACTGTAAGTACATCTAAGAAAACCACTTGTGGCCTTTGATGCTTAAAGGCTTCCTTCATATAATAATAGGTGGTCCATAATTGTTGTTCGGGTTGACCTAAATTATAACTAGTTACCCCTAACTCCTGCCACAAAATATGAGGATTAATTCCACAATAAGCATGACTGCTCCCAAAGAAAAGGATATCTAGGGTATGGTCCTCTTCATAATAAAAGCCATCTAAAGTATCATTCTTTGTCCCCCCAAAGAGCTGACCTAAAGCCAAGGTAAATGTCACAAACAGCACACTAAACAAGGTGCATTTTCCTAAAATCTTTTTCACTCTTAGGTCCTCCTTTAAAACTGAAAGTAGATAAAGGGTTGCACTTCATAGCCTGGCCCATAAATCCCAAAGATTAAAATAATATAGATAAATATAAAATATCCCGTCCAACGAATCACTACAGGCTGGGTTAATAACCAATTTCTAAGCTTTACCTTTCTTCTTAAGAGACTGACAACCACTAAAGCAAAGATTGCTAATACCCCCACTATAAAATCTGGACGATCTAAGCCTAGCTGATAAAGGGTCCCATCAAAAAGTGTCCAAGGGTTATAGGCAAATAGCCGCTTCACTATGCTCCATGCTTGTCCTATGGAAGTAGCTCTAAAGAAAATCCAAGCAAAGTCTACAAGGATAAAAACCACACTTACCTGATAGAGCTTATGCCAAAAGCTTCCTCTTTGTAACTTTAGCTTTTTCACTAGCCCATCGCGAATAGGTTTTAGGCACATCCCTACAACCTGATAAAAACCATGTAAAAAGCCCCACAGCACATAGGTCCATGCTGCGCCATGCCACAAGCCACTGCACAAAAAAACAATCATAAGATTACAATACTTCCTAAGAGTACCTTTGCGACTTCCTCCCAAGGGAATATAAAGGTAGTCCTTAAACCAGCTTCCTAAAGAAATATGCCACCTACGCCAAAACTCTGGAATAGATTTAGAAAAATAAGGTCTCATAAAGTTATCCATCAGTCTAAAGCCCATTACCTCTGCTGCCCCTATGGCAATATCCGAATAAGAGGAAAAGTCACAATAGATTTGTACAGCAAAAAGTACGGTGGCTATCCAAATAGGAACCCCTTCATATTGGGTATAGTTATTATATACCGTATTCACTACATGAGCGACTCGATCAGCAATAACAAGCTTCTGGAAGAATCCCCATAACATAAGGAGAAGTCCTCTTTTAGCTCTTTCATAATCAAAGGTATGTATTTCATTAAACTGTTCTAATAAGTTCTTGGATTTTTCAATGGGCCCCGCCACTAACTGTGGAAAGAAGGAAACAAAAAGAGCATACTTGCCAAAGTGTTTTTCTGCCTTAATTTCTTCTCTATACACATCCATGGTATAGCTCAGTGCCTGGAAGGTATAAAAGGAAATCCCTACTGGTAAAAGCACATCAAAAGTAGGTGCTAAAAGTTCTAGTCCTAATTTTGTGCTGACTTTATTGATATTATCCACTACAAAGTTAAAGTATTTAAAGAAAAATAAAATAGCTAAATTCAAACTAAAGCTTAGTCCTACCCAAAGCTTTTGCAGGTTTCTTGACTGGTCTTCCTTTTTTATATGCTTGGCCCCTTCTATTAAAAGTCCGCTTACATAAGTAATTGCTGTAGAAAGAAGCATCAATAAAGCATAGATTGGATTCCAGCTCATATAAAAATAATAGCTAGTAATAAGTAACCATACCCACCTCAGCTTGTGGGGAATTAAAAAATATGTCAATGTCACAATGGGAAAAAAAAGTAGAAAGTGAAATGAATTAAAAACCATTATTCCTCCATAAATGCCCTAAAGGCTTACTTTTGTATATTTTACCTTTTGATTATACCTTATTTTCCCCCAATAGCCTATACTCCTCATTCATCCTTTTATTTAAGTTTTTTAACCACTCTATTTAGAATTGTTTAATCTGTATGCTATAATAGAATATATTTTAAACTAAATTAAAATCGCCTTACAAAGGAGTCTCTTATGAATAAACGTATTTATTGGCTAGACTGGCTACGAGGCCTTGCTATTATCTTTATGATTATTTACCATATGATTTATCAGCGAGTGATTTGGTTTAATCTCCCTGCTACTGTTTTAGACTTCCCTGTTGTTCGCTTTTTTCAATTGGGAGCCCAGCTTCTCTTTATTAGCATTTCAGGCATTTCTTGCTCCTTTAGTAAAAGCAATTGGAGGCGTGGTGGGATTTGCTTAGGCTATGGCCTCATCCTTAGCCTAGTTACCTATATAGTGGCACCTGATGAGCTTATTGTCTTTGGCATCTTGCATTTTTTAGGAACCGCCATTATCCTCTATGGGCTTTTAAAAGTACTTTTTGCCCCCATCAAACCACAGATAGGCGCTCCTTTTTTTCTATTTCTCTTCCTTCTGGCCTATCCCTTGATCTATAAGTACAACTACGCTGAGCTAATGACTTGCCACCCCTTTATCCAGCTTCTGTGGGAAAAAGGATGTTTTAACTTGCTAGGCTTTGCTTCACCCACCTTTAGTAGTTCCGATTATTTTCCCTTAATCCCTTGGCTCTTTCTCTTTCTGTCTGGAACCTTTATGGGGACCCTTCTCAAAGAGCGCCCCACACCCAGCAATCCCCCACGGGTTAAGCTTCCTCTACTGACCTTCATGGGGAAGCATTCTCTCATCATTTACCTCTTACATATTCCAGCTATTCTAGCCCTCTTTTATGGCTTGGACTTATTGCTTTCCCCATAGCCTTCTACTCTAGAAGGCTATGGGCTAAAAAGAGGGTAACCTCCCTATATTCCGTTATCGAAGCAGCCGACTGTTGATTGCCATAATCGTATTGGTAATCTACTCATAAACCCATGTAGAGGATAGATTATCTACTATACGCCAAATAAATCTGGATTCACCATTGGTACTATTAAATCACACATTTCATTCTTTGCATCGTATCCCCAAAAGCATTGGTAAAACCCATCTCCAAAACCAGAGGCAATCATCACTAAACGATTCCCTTTTTTGGGTACAGACCATTCTATAAAATCGCCTCCCTCTCTTTGATAAGCTGGAAAGTTCTTTTCACTCTCAGCAAAATAAGCTGCAAAATAATCATCATAATGGTTTTTTCCCGGATTCTCTTGCTCCCATTTTTCTAGAAACTCTAGATACTCTTTTGCTACCTGTACATCACAAAATCCCATCATTCCAGCTTCTACTGGAAACCCACTTAGCACCCCATCCTTATATTTAGCTATCGCAGTTTCCTCTGTCGGTTTTGCCAGTTCATACCGGACAGCCTTTTCACCAGTTATCTTGAGCCTTGCAGTACACATGCGAATTCCTATGGACTGTGACCTACATAAAGCCACTTCTACCGGATAAGTCCCTATAGGCACAGTAATTTGCAGCTGAGGACACATTCTCCCTTGTGCCAAATAACAAAGGGGATCAGCGACAATAATATTTCCAGTAGGCAAATCCACAACGCCCACTTGAAGGAAATACCTACTCTCACTTTTTACAAATTGATGTGCTATAACGTTAGGATCTATTTCCGTTTGACTAATATACTTTAGGTTTTTCTCAAATAAAGCTTGCAAATTCTCCTGATTTTCAGCCTGTTGCATCCAATATGCTCGCATTATTTCTACCATCTTGATACTTTCTTCAATAGCCGTCTCATCTACATATTTTTGCATTTCACTAAATACATGGCCACAATGTTCCAGTTCATCCCCCTCATACCCCCCACATACACCCAATATCCATTTGCTAAAGAAATCTTTTTTAAACCTAAATACATAGTAGTGCATAGCGTAAAGGTCAAATTCCTTCATATATTCAATCTTACCTGGTGCTACTCCCAATTCACTGGGATTTGAAAGCCACTCGATTAATGCTTCCTTGGCAGACTCCATTTGTTGTAAATTCATACCCAATTCCCTCTCTATTATCTAATAGTTTAAATCACTTATGAGCCGTTATTCTTCAAACTCTACCCCATCTAATATCCCTTCTTCTCCAATTCAGCCACCAGCTGTACGTAAAATTCCCTTACGTCAAACCCATCAAAATTCTCACGATTCAAGTCAATCATATCCCCATGGGAGATCCCACGTTTTCCTTTTACAGTAAGAAGCTGATAATCCGTTCCCCATTTAAAAGACTCTTCTCCCACCAGTCCATCGTTTGGTCCATCAAAATATTTGACCAAATGATAAGAAAAATTCAGTGGAAACCTTCCCCCTTTGGCTACATTAAGCTTAGAACCAATACTCTGATAGTACACGCCCTCTACATCTTTTACCTGCTCATTTAATAGCTTACAGGAGGACTCCGTCAAATCATTAACAGCAGCTAAGAAATCTGGGGCATAGTCACCTAATTTACGAAGTGCCACATTATAAGTATTCGCAAGGAGCTCTTGCTCCTTCTTTCCTATCTTCGTCAGCAAGTAGTCTGCAAATTTACAGCCACCATGTGGTGTATTGATTGTGGTAAGAGAAGCCACATAGGGAGCAGCTCCTTCCATTGCAATAGCATAACGACTATCCAGCCCCCCCTTGGAATGGGCAATGATATTAACCTTTTTGGCACCCGTTTCCTTAAGCACCTCTTGGATTCTTGTCTTTAACTCTGCCCCACATTTCGCTATAGAGGCAGCAGACTGTTGATTGCCATAAAATACTGTGGCGCCATTCTTCTTTAAGGCCTCCGGAATCCTACCCCAGTAATTTAAGTAGTGAGAATCCCGAAAAAATACACCATGGACCATAAGGATGGGATACTTTGTCTTACA
>JAEYNQ010000045.1 GCA_023412455.1 Bacillota bacterium | reverse complement strand
TCTCTAAACTCATTTTCAAGGGGAGTTAAGACATGTGATAAATCTAGTCGTTTTCTAGCCATAAGTGTTTCCTTTAAGATGAAATAGTTTATTCGTATTTTTTGCCAAACTTATCTTGAGCAATAAGCTTTAAGGCATCTTCTAATGTCCCATTAGTGGTTGTAAGAAGAGGGTCCTCAGCCAATTCTTTATTCTTATGGGATTTAAGTTTAATAGCAGGTGCTGTTTTAGGTGTAGCCTCAGTAGCTGTTTTCTTTTCCTTTTTACCACTATTATAGCCTTTAGGATATTTATTACGTTTTTTTGGCGTCACTATTTCTTCTTGGGTTTTAGAAGATAGCGGTTTAGGGGCCATAAGATAGTTACCACTATTCATATCTTTAATTTGTCCTTTAACCACAGTAATAGGGGTGATAGTAATATCAAAATCACGCTCAAAGATGCGAAGGGCACCTAAATCTTTAGCAGTAGCTAAACAAATAGATTGTCCATCTTTCAAGCCTCTCGCACTACGACCTGCACGGTGTAAATATTCATGGGCAGTTAGAGGAAAATCAAAATGAATCACATGTGTGATATCCGGTACATCTAAGCCACGGGCAGATAAGGCAGAAGACACAAGAAGTTTCACCTTACCTGTTCTAAAAGCAGTAAGGGCAGCTTTACGCTCCTCTTTGGTAAGTTTACCTGAAATAGTCGCTACTGAATGGCCATGGTATTTAAGCTTTTCCACTAACGTTTTGGTATCTGTATTTTGGCTCACAAAAATTAAGGCACGCTGCGTATGGGTTGCTAATAGTAATTTACGAAGCCTATCAAATTTCTCACGTTGTTCACTAAGCATATAAAAGTGGGAAATACGTGGATTGAGCGTGATGTGTGGCGTCGTAGATACAGTTATAGGATCTGTCATAAAAGTTTTAACTGTTGCAATAGCCGATGGTGTAATACTTGCTGAACATAAGCAGATTTGACGAGTGGTAGGTAGTAAATAAAGGAGTTTCTTTACGGTATTTGATTGATTACGGTCTAATAAGTGATCTGCTTCATCTAGGATAATCGTTTGCACGGTAGTAGCAGAAATCTTCTTCTTAGACATTAAATCTAGAATACGCCCGCAACTTCCTACTATAATAGCTGGTTTTTCACGAAGCTTTTTTATTTGATGCTCGATATTCACTTCTCCTATGATAGGACATGATTGTATGCTGAGATTGCTATTTCTACTGAGCAAGGTGATTTGTTCATGAATTTGCATCACTAACTCATGAGTAGGGGCAAGAATGATGGCTTGTACTTCACGCTTCATAGGATCTATCTTTTCAAGAAGAGGAAGAACAAAGGCTAAGGTTTTACCACTACCTGTATGAGATTTTATAATCAGGTCATGACCTTCCATAAAAGCAGGTACAGTAAGCTCTTGGATAGGTGTAGGAGTAGAAATTCCCTGTTTTTTAAGACCTTCAATGATAGAAGGATTTATCTTTAATGTACTAAAAGTGTGTGACATATGAATCTCCTTTTCTTGCAGTATTTAAGTCTATAATAGTATACACCATCTGTAAATACTAGGCTAGTGAGGTGATTTAAGGGCTTCAATTTCGGTATAAAGTCGGTACCAACGTTCAAGACCATTTTCAAGGCGATAGTAATGGCGAATGTAAAAAAGTAAGGTGATAAATAAAATAAGGTCCAGTAAAAAAAGAAGTAGCATAGGGGTATAAAGGGTAGCGATGGTACTGCATAGAAATAAGAAGGCAAAGAAAAAGGTAATAAGTAAGTGAATAAGACGTTCATGCTGAATAAATGAAATTTGTGTTTGATGATAGGTAGAGAGCCAATTTAAGTCTAAAGTAGAGTTCTTCAAAGCCTCTTTCATAAAAGCTTCATGATTTTTTAAATAGGCATACATAGCTAATAATACCTCCCTTAAGAATACAGAATTGACGATAATAATGAATAGAATAAGATGTTGCATTTATTATAAAACTTTTAGATAAGAGAGGAAATGTATTTAATATTAAAAATATTATATACTAATATTTTTCGAACATAATCTTTATTTTATGCTAAAATAGTAAGGAGAAATAGTATACAGTAGGACTGAGGAGGAATAAGTAGGTGAAAGAATTAATGGACTATTTGAGAGAGATTAATACAATCTCCATTATTTTTAGATTGCTATTAGCTACTTTATTTTCTGGCATTATAGGATTTGAAAGAGGGACTAAGAAAAGACCTGCAGGATTTAGAACCCATATACTGGTATGTATAGGGGCAACCATGGTAATGATTACGAGTCAATATATGATCGATATATTAAAGGTGCAAACAGACCCTACAAGGCTGGGGGCACAAGTCATTAGTGGTATAGGTTTCTTAGGTGCGGGGACAATTATTGTCATAGGGCGTAATCAAGTAAAAGGTTTAACAACTGCAGCTGGTTTATGGACATGTGCTTGTATAGGGCTTGCTATAGGTGTAGGCTTTTATGAAGGAGCCATCATTTGTGGACTTTTCCTATATGGGGTACTAGTGGGACTTCATCGTTTAGATGAATATGTAGAGGCATTTTCAACGGTAATGGAGATTTATGTAGAATTAGAAAGTGTGAGTGCCTTAAGCAGGTTTATAGAGCATGTTAAAGAGCAAGGGACAAAGGTTTCTGATTTGGAAATACAACGCATTAAGCAAGATGGACATCAGGCAGTAGGGGCTATGATGACTTTAACCTTACGTGAAAGGTGTGACCATACCCAGTATCTTTTTGAACTCCATCATATAGAAGGAATTCGTGCCATTCAAGAGATTGGTTAAAGGATAAAATGAATAATTTAGAAAAAAAGTGGCATACTAGGCTCAAAGCGCAATATTATTTTAATGTAGCAAAAGGAGCCTTGATATGGAGGAAAAAAATAAAAATATTTTACTGTTATTTGTGATATCCTTGATTTTAATACCTTCATTAATTTATGGTGGTACAACTAAGGTGGCAAAAGAACAAGCAGCTACTACAAAGACAGCAATTCTTAAAAGGATAGCGGCTTCTCCTAAAGCGTTGCAAGTACCAAAGGGTACAAGTGAAGAAGAACTTAAACAGATGATAGAAGTTAAAGCCTATTATAAGGAGATTGCCCAACCTAAAATCATTAAGCAGTATGGAACAGACTATACTGCCATTAAGCCACAAAAAGGGAGCAAAACAATTGTTATTAGATACACAGAAGGTGGTTGTACGAAGACAAGCAAAATATGTATAACCTTTTGTGAGCCAGTGACCAATCAAACACCACAACCTTTAATAGATCAAACGACAGAGAAGAACATTAACTTCCCCTATATTAGTGGCTATCCAGATAATACTTTTAGACCTAATCAAGCTGTAACAAGAGCTGAATTTGCAACCATGATTGCTAGATTGTTAACTAGAAATGATATTCCCAGAACAGAAAATCAATTCAAGGACGTACCATCTCTTAAATTTAGTACGGATGCCATTAACTATATTACCAACTTAGGGATTATGAAACCTTATGAAGAGGGTAGTTTTAGGCCGGGAGCACCTGTGACCTTAGCTGAGGCCAGAGCCATCATACCACGTCTAGCCACGTATTTAAAAACAACGCCTGTAGGAGTACCAGCAGGAGAAGGAGATTTAACACGTACACAAGCAGTAGTGCTTCTCAACAGGCTATTTGATATTACATGCAATGTAGAAGATAAGTCCAGTGGTTTCTCAGATGTCACACCATCTACACCTTATTATAAAGATATTATTTGTGCTACTAGACAAAGGGTAGCACCTAGATCCTAAAGGGAAGTTAATTAATAAAAAAGGTCGATGAAACGTGTTATAAAATACTTGTTTCATCGACCTTTCACTATTCTATATAAAGTTTTTATATAAGATAAGTATTCTTTTTAGTGGTGTGCTAGGAGTAGGGCAATCTCTCTAATAGCTTTACAAGCAACAGCTGTAGAAACACCACTTGCATCATAATGAGGGGCAAGTTCTACAACGTCTGCACCAATGAGATGAGCCTCCTTAAGGGCAATAAAGACATCTAGGAGTTCTTTCATGGTTATGCCCCCTGGTTCTGGAGTACCTGTTCCAGAAAAGATAGAAGGGTCTAGAATATCCAGGTCCAAAGTAAAATAGATAGGTTTATCTTTAATAGTTTGGAGTGTTTCCTTAAAAGTAGCTGTATCAAAGGGATGTAAATAGGTATGTGCCTTAGCCCACTCAAACTCTTGCTTCATTCCTGAACGTATACCAAATTGGTAGATACGTCCATCTCCTACAATATCCCACACCCGTCTTAAAACAGTGGCATGAGAAAGTTCCTCTCCTAAATACTCATCTCTTAAATCAGTATGGGCATCAAGATGAATAATATGTAAGTCTGGATAACGCTGAGCAAGCACCTCAATAACAGGGAGAGTTACCAAATGTTCACCACCAATCATTAGTAGCTTTTTATTCTCTCTCACAATGGTTTCTACTATCTTTTGAATGGCTAAAAGTGCTTTAGGAGGATTGCCAAAGGGTAAATCCACATCTCCAATATCACTTATTGAAAAATCTTCTAAATCTAAATCTAGGTAAGGAGAATAGGTCTCAAGACCATAAGAATCCGGCCTTATAGCTGTTGGTGCAAAACGTGTACCAGGTCTATAGCTAGTGGTACCATCAAAGGGGGCACCAAATAAAATGACATTTCCTTCATCAAAGGACTTGTCACAGCCGATAAACTGTTGGTTTGTATAGGTATTAAACATTTTCCAGTCCTTCCTTTACATAGGTAGGGAGCATAAAAGCTCCTTGATGTAATTGAGTATTATAATATTTAGTAGTAAGCCCAAAGGCATTCCATTTATCGCTTTTTAAATCCTTTACAGGATCATACTTTTTAGAGGCAAACCCAAAAAGCCAGTGACCAGAAGGGTAAGTGGGCATGTGAAATTGATAGACTTTAGCTATAGGGAAGCTAGCTTTAATCTTAGCGTGGGAACGCTTCATTTCATAGGCATCCCTTTCATAATAAGGGCTTTCATGCTGATTAATAAGAATGCCTACATTGCTTAAGATGCGTTCACAATGATGATAAAAATCATAAGTGAATAAGCCTTCACCAGGTCCAATAGGATCTGTAGAATCCACTAAGATTAAATCATAGCTATTATTTTTAGCTTCTTGTACAAAGTCTAATCCATCTTGAAAGTGAACAAATAATCTTGCATCCTGATCAAAAGGTGCAGCGGTAAAAGGTAGGTACTGCTGGCAAAGGCGTACCACACGTTCATCAATTTCTACTAGGTCCACTTTTTTGACTGTTTTATAACGTAGAATCTCTCTGGCAGTACCTCCATCTCCGCCCCCAATAATAAGGACTCTTTTAATATCAGGATTAACAGCCATTGCTACGTGAGTAATCATTTCATGATAAATAAATTCATCTTTTTCAGTCACCATCATGAAACCATCAAGTGTAAAAAATCGGCCAAAAGTCTTGCTCTCAAAGAAATCTATTTGTTGAAAAGGTGTTTTCTCAGAATGAAGATGATGGGTGACACGTACAGAAAATTTAACATCCTCTTCATAGTTTTCACTATACCACAGGTCTTGCATATGGGCCTCCTAATCCTCTAAATTAAACATTGCTTCACGAACAACTGTACCGTAGAAAATTTCATCCATCTCTTTTTTTACCTTTTTGGCAATTATTTTAGCTTCACCCTTATGGAGTTCTTCTTGAGTATAGCCAAATAAGTAATTATCAAGATCAAATTGTTTTAAACGGCATTTAGTGTGAAAAATGTTTTCCTGGTAAACATTGACATCAATCATGTTATACATCATACGAATATGCTCTGGTATAAAGTTTTGAATAGAATCAATGGGATGATCGATAAAAAGCTTATTACCTGCAATATCTCTTGCAAAGCCACGTACTTTATAATCCAATGTCATGACATCTGCATCAAAACAGTGAATAAGATAGTTTAGGGCCTTCAGAGGAGAAATTTCGCCGCAAGTTGCCACATCTATATCAGCTCTAAAGGTGCTGATGCCTTCATAGGGATGATACTCTGGATAGGTATGTACGGTAATATGACTTTTATCCAGATGACCAAGTATAATTTCTGGAATAGGACCAGGAGAAGCTGACTTGGCTTCATCATGACGAATCTCGGGAACAGCACCTTCTGAAATAAGGATGGTGACACTTGCTCCTTGAGGATCATAATCTTGCTTGGCAATATTAAGTATATTAGCGCCGATCATTTCTGTAACCGTTGTTAAGATTTGTGTTAATCTTTCAGCGTTATATTGTTCATCAATATATTCAATATAAGCTTTGCGATCTT
>JAEYNQ010000016.1 GCA_023412455.1 Bacillota bacterium | reverse complement strand
TACCATAGGTCTCACTAGGCTGCTCTCCAGCAAGCTGAGCCCTGATGCTAGCTGCTCGATTCTTCCCAAATTGTATAAGCTCAGGTAAGGCCGCCTCATATTCTTCATGGGTATAGAATGCAGTCACATCTCCTTTTACTGCCTCATTAATGAGTGCATCTACTTGCTTAATAATTGCCTCATACCTGCCACTTTCTACGTATTCTACGACAATCTGATTTAAATAATCATGGTACTTCTCTTTATAGCTTTCCACCTCTAAAAGCTTGGCAATAAGTGGACTATTTTCCATGGAATCTGTTACAGGCTTATCTATAGGGAAGTTAATGGCTTGCGTAGCATTTAATGAACCATATCCCGCAAAAGCCAGATTATAATCCCATGGCAGGATCTGAACTTTTCCTCCCTCTTCATAGAGATAGAAGTTATGTTTCATGTTACTGGCATAGCTATCGAGATTCACAATAAAGGTATTAATAGCAAAATATTTTAATACTTCTTCTACATCCAAATACCTTTCTAGCTCATTACCCTCTGACAAATTCTTCATCATTTCAATAATCTTTTGCTGATCAGCCTTAGTCGTCTTTTTAAGAACAGTATTATCGAATATTCCAGGGTAGCTAGCTATTTCATCATCTTTATAAACTAAATTCGTCCCTGTACTAGCCCCCATATCTCCTCCAAAGGGTCCATTTGGCATACCTTCTGGTGAATTCATTGCTTCTGGCCAATTAGGCCTTCCTTCCTGCTCTCTATCTCCAGCCTGTCCATTCATGAATGCCTCTGGCGGATTCATTCCTTCTGGCCAATTAGGCATTCCTTCTTGTGCCCTATCTCCAGCCTGTCCATTGAAGGGCATCTCTGGTGGATTCATTCCTCCTGGCCAATTAGGTATTCCTTCCTGTTTACCTCCAAGATTAGCACTCTCTACTTTATAAAGATTACCATCTAAATCACCATAATGACGCTCTATAAAACTCTCTTCCATACTTTCTACTGCTAAATATACTCCCCATGCTTCACCATTTACATTCACCTTTGCAAAAGCAAAGCCTGGTGTCGCAATACCCATAGCGTTATAGAGGTCATAGGCTAAATATTCTTTCATATAAGTGGCATCACCCAGTCCATTGTTTAAAACCATCTTATCCAGTCCATAAAAGCTTTGCCCTTCAATGTACTCATCAAATTTAATTTTAAAACTATAACGGTCTGTGGTACGATCTGCAGCTACCATACTTAGAGAGGAATTTCCTTTTGCCCTAATCCCCACAGAACTTATGGTTTCTCCATTAATGGTTAAATTAGCAGCAACATACTGTTCCTCTTGTGCATTGGCTAACAGCTCTTCCCACAAGGTTTCATCTACTTCAATATTTATTTCCAATAGCTTTTCTTTGTCAAAAACCTTTTCCATATAAACTGCTTCACTATCACTTGCTATTTGTTCCGTTCCTTGACTTTTTTCTGCTAATATATAACTCAGCACTAGCCCCACCAATGTTAAGAAAAGAACCAATAGTGTGAGGGGCAGGATCTGTTTCTCCTTGATCATCTTCTATCACCTACTTCTACCCACTTTCACTTGTTATCCCATGTATTCCCCATTGTAGCTCACTAAAACGGCATTCTCTACACCACTTATTTGACTAATCTGATTGATAAAGGTAGTTGTCATGTCTTTCATGCGAATTTCTATAGTCAGTTCGATTCCATTTTTAGCTGAAACGGTCTTGGATTTGATAACATGTTTTTTTACACTCATCTTCACTTTTTTCATAACTTCTTCTTCTGTTAAGTCGTCTAAACAATTCACGACTAAAATATAAGGATTATCTTGACTTGTCTTGTTGACAAAAAGTACCATAACTAGGCCAATAAATAAGGAGCCTATAATAGCCAATGGTACTAAACCTGCTCCTAGTACAATCCCTATGCTAATAGCCAAAAAAAGAAAGGCAATGTCAATAGGTTCTTTGACAGCACTTCTAAAGCGGACGATAGAAAGGGCACCTACCATCCCTAGAGATAAAACCACATTGGAAGTAACCCCTAGAATAATCAGTGTAGTAATCATTGTAAGGGCCATCAGGGATACCCCAAAATTACGAGAGTACATCACTCCACTAAAAGTCTTTTTATACACTGCCATAATAAAGAGTCCTAAGGCAAAGGCTAAGGCTAAAGCAATCACCATATCCCAAAGGGATAAAGATGTCAATTTGCTTAAAAAACCATTTTTAAATATATCGCCAAAATTAACTGTTTGATTCATTTCATTTCCTCCCATTTCTATCCATATATTCTACATACGGCATACTTTGAAAAAGCCGTGGCTCGACGCTCATTCGTCTGAATGCAATCTAATATGATTTGTGGTAAAAAAGCATCGTATTTTACTTCTAAAATGATATATTGCCTATTTAAGGTTTCCACAGTCCTTTTCTCTGTATCTAAAAAGTCTGTGGCAAATAGGCCCGTTTTTATAGACTTATCAAAGGTAATACGCACATTACCAGGGTCATAAATATAGGCTTCCCTGGTATAATCTACAATGGTCTTAGGCCTTATAAGCTGAGTTTTCATCTTCGTATAAAGTTCATTAAATAAGGGCTCCTTACTTTCTAGCAAAAAATCTATTTTCCCTTCTAGTAAAAGCTCACATTGTTCCTTAGAAATAGGCACACTCACTTTACTGCAAAGACCATTATGCTTTGACTTTTTCTCTAGTTTAATAAACTGGGTGTTATCGTTATAATATCTAATACGAAATTTCTCGCGATGATTAATTCCTAGGAGCTTCTCATGGAGTGCTTTATCCCTATAGTTGTCAAAGTATAAACTTCTTATTTTATATCCCTTATCCGAATCAGCATTTGGATCTCGCCTAGCAATAGGCCTTAAACGATTACGAATAGATAAATAATCTCCTTGATTAATCAAATGCTTGATTTCATGTCTAAAAACCATCCTCTCTTCACCTCCTCATGTCCCTTCCTACTTCTCAAGTATAAGAAAGTAACCTTAAATCAATCTTAAAAGTTTTTATGAAATACGATTAATAGGAGTTGTTTTTAAGAATTTTTTAAGCTTAATATGATACAATACATCTACAGACTTAACATTTTTATGTTCTAAAAGGAGTGAAACCATGCGCATTCTAATTGTAGAAGATGAAAAACATTTAGCTGATGCCTTAGTAGAAATTTTAACTCAAAACAAGTATAGTGTTGATGCCGTTTACAACGGGGAAGATGGCCTTAATTATGCCTTAAGTGGTATTTATGATATTATTTTATTAGATATTATGCTTCCAAAAATAAATGGATTGGAAGTTCTCAAAAGGCTTAGGCAGCAGGCTATTAAAACGCCTGTTATGCTTCTTACTGCCAAAGGAGAAGTTTCTGACAAAGTAGCCGGTCTTGATCATGGTGCAGACGACTATCTTACTAAACCCTTTTCCACCGAGGAACTCTTGGCACGCCTAAGAGCCCTTTCCCGTAGAAGAGGTGATTTAATTTGTGATGATGCTCTACATTTTAGTGATTTAACCCTCAATCTTTCTGCCTATGAACTCAGTTCACAGACCAAAAGCATTAAGCTAGGGCTTAAGGAATTTCGCATCATAGAGTTTCTTATTTCTCATGGTCAGCAGATAGTCAGTAAAGAAGAGCTTCTTGAAAAAATTTGGGGATTTGATTCCGATGCCGAGTACAATCACGTAGAGGTCTATATTTCTTTTCTTCGCAAAAAGCTTTTGCATCTTCATTCAAAAGTATCTATCCAAACCCAAAGAGGAGTAGGCTACTACTTAGAGGAGGCCAAAAAATGATTAAAAAGCTAAAAAGACGTTTTATACTTATTACCATGACTCTTCTCTCGTGTATCTTAGTTACTCTTTTTGCCAGTATCTGTATCATGATGTATAACGGTGGAAGGATGCAATCCTTGCTAACCCTTAAGGACATTGCCAAGAGGGACGGTTCTCCTCTAAAGATGCCACCTCCTAATCTCATAAAAGCGAAGGACCCAAAGCTTCCTAATATTCCAAATTCACCTGGTGACCCTTCTCTAGTGAATTCGGATAGATATCATACTTTTTATATAAAATGTGATTCTTCTCGTCAAATTATTGAAACACAATTTAATCTATGGGATGAAGAAGATGTAGATAAGGAGCAACTTCAACACTTGGTTTCCCGGGTTCAATCCTTAGCTCGAGATAACGGTATTTTAAAATTAGATAATAGTGAACTCCGTTTTTTCAAGCAAGCTAAGCCTTACGGTTCTATTATTGTCTTTCTAGATCGCTCACTAGAGATAGCTACCTTTCATCGCTTAGTCCTCTCTTGTCTCATTATTGGCTTTCTCAGCTTGGGTATCTTCTTTGTTATCAGCTACTATCTTGCTTCCTGGGCCATACGTCCCATGGCAGAAGCTTGGGAAAAGCAAAAACAATTCGTATCAGATGCCTCTCATGAACTTAGAACACCTCTAACTGTTATTTCAGCTAATGTAGATGCTGTACTCAGTAGGCCTGACGACCTAGTAAGGACTCAAGATAAATGGTTGACCTACATCCAATTTGAGACGAGACGTATGAGTAAGCTAGTTAATAGCCTTTTAGAGCTCGCTAAATTAGATGCTTTAGATTTAAAGGAAACTGCCCATTCCTTCAATCTAAGTGATGTGATGATGAATGTTTGCCTGCCCTTTGAATCTCTCATCTTTGAAAATGGAAAAACCTTTAACCTTATAATTGAAGAAAATATTTTTTGCTTTGCTGATGAAGATAAGCTCAGGCAATTAGCCATTATCCTTTTAGATAATGCCATAAAAAACACAGAGGCCAATGGCAGTATTGATTTTTGCTTAGAAAAACATAAGGAAAAAATTTATCTTTCAGTTAGCAATACAGGAGTAGGTATTCCCAAAGAGCATCTTCCCTACCTTTTTGAACGCTTCTATCGTGTAGATTCTTCGAGATCACGAGAATCTGGTGGTTATGGTTTAGGTCTCTCTATTGCCAAGGCCATTGTAAATCAGCACAACGGAACCATTCATGTAAAAACTAGCCCTGAGGGCCCTACAACCTTTGAAATCATCTTGCCTGAAAAGTAGTATCCAACTTAATATTTATGTAATATTTAAGGGTGTTCCATAAACTGGATACCCTTATTTTTATTGAATATCTTGCTTTTCTTGAAAATGTCTGTATAATAAATATTACAAACTTGTTACATGCATCAACAAATACGTAATAAGTTTAATCCGAATTGAAAGAAGAGGAAAAAAACATGAAATTACACAAAACATTACTTATCTTAGCTGCAATGATCCTAGGTTCAAGCGCAACCACATCTTTATATGCCAAACCTACTTCTCATTGCCTTTCTCAAGTAACATCTCATAAGCGTCCATCTTGCACCATGAATGGCTCTTCTAATGCGTGCTTTGATTATATTTATCTAACCAAACCTTTTAATTGCTATACTGTTTTAGAACTTATACAAAGTCTTTGTAAACCAGAATTTGATTTTCCATCATGTAATAAACCTGGAACGAATAAACCAGGTATGGGAAAACCGGACTTTGAGTGTCCTGATCTGGAAACCCCTGACGTAGATGCTCCTGATATGGAAACGCCTGACATGGAGGCTCCTGATATGGAAACTCCTGACGTAGATGTTCCTGATATGGAAACGCCTGACGTAGATGTTCCTGATATGGAAACTCCTGACGTTGACGTTCCTGATATGGAAACTCCTGACACAGATGTTCCTGATGCAGAAGCACCTGAGGTAGAGGTTCCTGGTACTGGAACACCTGAGGTAGAGGTTCCTGGTACTGAAACACCTGAGGTAGAGGTTTCTTCTCAAGTTGCTTTTGAAAACAAGGTGTTAGAACTTGTTAATATAGAGCGTGCTAAACAAGGCTTAAAGGCCCTTGCTATGGATGAAAGTGTTCGAAAAGTAGCACGTGTAAAATCCACAGATATGGCTAAAAATAAATATTTCAGTCATACTAGCCCTACCTATGGTTCACCTTTTGATATGCTAAAAAGCTTCGGTATTAGCTATAAAAGTGCAGGTGAAAACATCGCTCAAGGCTACCAAACACCACAAGCTGTTGTAACAGGTTGGATGAATAGTCCTGGACACCGTGCTAATATCTTAAATGCGAGTTATACCCATATAGGTATAGGGTATGAAGCAAATGGGAACTACTGGACACAGCTTTTTATTTCTAAATAAGTCTTTTACTCTTTTTAATAACTTGTTTTACTAAAAAATAGCAAATACCAAGAGCTTAAGTTAACAACAGCTTTTAGTATTTGCTATTTTTAGTTGTTTGCTTTATTTGCAACCTATAGATCACGCCTCATCAAGCTAAAGCTTTGAGCTGTAGGCCCTATTAATGGTTGAGTAGCAAGAAATAGTGCTATATTTTCTATGTCTTCAGGTTTTTTTACCCATTCCCCTGTCATGTGAAAGACAGAGTCTTTATCATTTATACTCGAGTCCTTCATACTTGTATCCACTGGACCAGGAATTAATTCATTAACACTAATATTAAAATCACTTAATTCTTGGGCAAGCACTCGGGTTAGCATCCATAATCCTGCTTTTGAACACGCGTAAGGTGCTTTGTTTGCTCTTCCCTTATGGCCTATTCCAGAACCTAATGTTATTATTTTTCCACCCTTTCTTTCTTTTAAGTAGGGGATAGCTGCTCTTGCTGTATAAAAAGCACCTGTCAGATTCACATTTATTACACTTTCCCATAAATGAATATCTAAATCCTCTACAGATGCACTGTCACAATCTATGCCTGCATTAATCACCACAATATCAACACCCTTAAAACTTTTTTCAACTTGTGCAAAGGCTTCTTCTATTTCTTGGTAATGTGTCACATCACAAGCAATAGCCATTGCCGTTCCTCCCATACTCTGGATGAAAGAAACCGTCTCCTCCAGTTCATCTATATGTCTTGCAATACAACAAACAGTCGCTCCATTTTTACTATAGGTAAGGGCCATTGCCCTCCCAATTCCTCTACCCCCTCCAGTAATAACAATCACTTTTCCATTCAAGACCTTATTCATTGTCTCTTTCCTACCTCTCTTAACTCTAAGATTTTATAAAAACGTAGTATATATAAACTAGAGAATAGTACAAACCAAGTAAAATAACAATATCATAAAGTTATATTTATTATAATATTACAAATTATATAAACAATATAAAAGCTAGACCCTTAGAAGCCTAGCTTTTTATATTGTTTATAGAAAACGGTAAAATTCATAATGCATTAAAGGGTAATGTTCTTCTCACAAATATTTTACTCTGTTTTAATAGCTGTTAAAGCAGAGAGCTGTGTCGCCCTTTTGGCAGGCATATAGCCTGCTATAAGTCCAATAACAGTAGCAAACACAATAGAGGCCAGTGCTAATTCTAGGGGTATAATGGAAACATAGGTTTCATACGCTGTAGATGTCCCTACTAACCCACTAAAAAAATCTAAGCAATAGGTATTTAAAAGCCATGAAATACCATAGCATATAACTACTCCACAAACACCACCTAAAAAGCCAATAATAGAGGCTTCTACCAAAAACATTTGTTTAATATCTGAAATAACTGCCCCAATCACCTTCATGACACCAATTTCTCTTGTCCGTTCGTAAATAGACATCATCATGGTATTCGTAATCCCAATAGCTGCTACCACTAAGGAAATAGCGCCAATTCCCATTAAAATCAGCTCTATACTAGCAGACATATTTTTCATTTCTTCCAGTGTATCTTGGGCCCCAGAGGTTTTAAAACCCACCTGTTCAATGATATTTTGAACCATTGTGACTTTCTCCGAATCCGTTACCTTAACAATAACTGAATCATAGGTTTCCACAGTTGTCTGTGGCGCCTCCCCTGTTTGTTTAGCTGTAAGAATAGCTTTTTGTTTGATAAGCTTCAAAACCATTTCTCTTGGCATAAAAATGCAATCATCTGTATCGGTATTGCCACTGGCTAAAACACCTACAATCTGTGCACTAATGGGCTTAGGTGTAGAAGTGGTACTGCTAACTGAGGAGGCTCCTGGCCCCATTAATGTATTATTTCCCGTTCGGAAGGTAAAGGTATTAAAGGTAAGGCTTACTGGATCATTAAACAAATCATACTCTGTCTCTTCCTCTTGTACTCCTCTATTTCCACCCATCATAGGATCTCCAAAAGGCATCCCACCTCCGGGCATTCCTCCAGGTATTCCTCCTGCAGGCATTCCTCCTCCGGGCATTCCTCCTCCGGGCATTCCTCCTCCGGGTATTCCTCCTCCAGGTATTCCTCCTCCATTAGTCATAGAATTCCCCCTAAACATATTACCAAAACCACTACTTCGATTATTACTTCTGGAGCTACTTGTCTTACTTCCCACACGTTGCCCCTTTTTAACTAATTGGTCAGTGAGCTTACCCCCTGCTAGAATCACATTTACTTCGCCTTCTTCATAGTTTCTCCCTTCTTCTGCCTTATAGCCCAAAGCCTCTAGCTCCCCTGGGTCATAACCTACAATAGTTACTTCTCGCATCGTTCCGTATTGACCAATGGTAAGGGTCATACTTGTTTCTATACGAGGCATCACCTTCTCTACATAGGGCAATGATTCTAAGATAGCAATGGCCTCATCATCTAACTCTTCTACTTCTACCAAATCCTCCATATTACTTTGCTCTGTGACATCAATAAGGGTTAGGGCCCCCCATTGATTCATTTGATTTTCATAGTTTTGGTCCATTGCTAAAGCCATAGAGACCATTAAGACAATGGAAGAAGTCCCAATTAAAACACCTAAAATAGTTAGTGAGGAGCGTAGCTTCCGCCGCCATAAACTACGCATACTCATAAATACTATGTCTAGCTTATTCATGAAGCTGCATTTCCTTTATTTGTTTTCTTCGCTTAATCACTTTAAAGGTTATAAAAGCACCTGCGGCAACTGCTAAAGCTAAGCCTACTATTATCCATTTATTCACACCTTGATTTTGATTTGGCATGGCTCCATTCATTGGCATGCCATTTCTACCGACTGCCCCCTCTTTTCCCATCATGCCCATCGGATTAGTGGCATTCCTTTCTACCACTTCCATTTCAAAAGGATGGCGAAGGATTTGTTTAGCTCCTGTATTGTCATCGTATTCAATCACTAATGTAGCTTCTAGTTTACCTGATGCATTGGGTGTAACAGTAGGTAAGTAATATTCTGTCGCCCCTTTTGCAAAACTGGAAAGATAGGATTTATTGTCCTCCACAGTAAAGCCTTCTCCTTCTAAATAAATCATCACATTATTAATATCGGCCTTCCCTGTATTATAAAGTGTAGCTGTAATAGAGGTGGATCTGCCTTGGGTTAAGGTGCCCATTTGAATTTGAGCCACATCAATAGTTAGCTCTTGTTGTACAGGAATAGCAATGGTTTCTGTTGAGCTTATTGTATTGCCCTTGCTGTCCTCATAAGACATATCAATGTCTACAAAATAGGTTTTAGCTGGAGTGGTTCCTAAAGTAGATAATTCTATTTGTCTCGTTTGTGTTTCACCTGGTGCTAATTTGTTTACAAATAATGTATTGCTGCCCCCTACAGGGATAAAAGTAGGAGATGAACTTGAGCTATTGGAGCCACTTGAGCCACTTGAATTGCTGGAACTCCCAGAACTATTGGAACTACTACCTACTGAACCACTTGAACCACTTGAACTATTTGCATCTATAGTAATGGCTAAGTTATAAATCTCTTTAGAGGCATGTGTATTATAAAAGTCGAGAGTAAGTACTGCGCTCTCTCCAGCCTTTATGATTTCAGGTGCTAATTGGTACTGTCCAAGCATTACCTTAGGCTTAGTGCTTTCTTCATTTCCTTCGTTATCTATATCCACACTCGTATACTGATGGGTACTGGTTTTTTCATCGTTATAGGTATATTCCACTAATAACTCGATAGGGTAGGTACTGGTTGTAATATCCTCGGTGGCTGCTAACATCACTTGATAGCTTCTAGTTTCCCCTGCCTTAATGCTAGGAATCACAAATACACTTTGAGATTTAGGAATGATAGCGTTAGGTGGATTAACACTTACCTTTACATTTTTAGCTGTACCTTCACTTTTTACATCAAAGCTTAAGCTGAAGTTTTGATTTGGACTATAAGTCCCACTTGGCCCTTTTACATGACTAATACTTACTTCTCCTGATGTGGTTAAGCTGTTTGTATTCAGGTATATAGATTGGGTATCTGTATATTCTTCTCCTGCTTCATTGTAGTAAACAAGACCTACTTCTAATAAAACCAGATTGGTACTGGTGTGACTATCTAATTGAATTTGACTTTCTAAAGAGGTGGTATTTCCTGCTCCTAAAGAAGCTATGTACTGAACATTGCTGGTTCCTACAAGGGCTACATCCTTTTGGTTTTTTACTTGAAGTTTAATGTTTTTAGCTAATTTCCCTCCAGCATTTTTTACTTGAAGGGTTAAATCATTAACCTCTCCTAATTTAAACACCTGATCCTTGGCAATACTTAATTCAATAAGAGGTGGTGTCACTGCACTATCTACTTGTAATTGAAGTACTTGTTTGATACCATTTAATTCCACGTTAACTTTATAGGTCCCTGCTTTAACAGTGTTGTCTGCTTGTACCGTAAAGCTAATGGTTTTGGTTGCCTTAGAATTTATACTGCCTAATTCTATGTATTGACCTTCTTTAATACTTAATCCCACTACAGCATCTGCTAAGCTTATTTTCGCAATACCCTTTTTAATCGTATTACTACTACTATTTTTGATTTGTAAAGAAAGTTGTTTAGTTTCTCCAGCCTTTATTGTGGCACTCATATTGCTTGAAATACTTGAATCTAATAAGAGAGCCCCTTGAATATCTTCCTTACTAAGGGTATCAAGTGAGAACTTTTGTTGCACAGAGCCTCCTTCATATTTCAGAGTAACTGTGAATTCAGAACCGTTGCCTGAATAGGTTATTCCCCTTAAGGTAGCATAACCTATTTGTCCAATTCCAAAGGTCTCCCCATCCATGTCCTTCTCATTGCCATCTGTTAAAGAATAAGAAAAATGGGTTTGATCTACTGCTGTTCCACTCACTTCTACCCCCGTTATCTTTAGGGCTTGCGTGCTAGGGCAGAATTTGATTTGAGCGCTAATGGCATCCCCTTCCACTAATTGTGAAGTCGTATGGCTTGTATCGAGAATAAGTACCTTACTTTCTGCTGCAAAGCTCGTACAAGGTAAAAGCATACTTAATACAAGTACCATTGTCAGTAACACGCTTAAACTTCTAAATCTTTTTTTACATTGTAGCATAAATCTTCTCTCCTTCTTTATTTTGCATTTTTTGTGTATGCTTAATCGCTTCTACATTGCCATTTTTTATGGTTACAATTTGACTGGCATAATGAGCAATTTCTAAGTCATGAGAAACGATAATGAGGGTTTGTTTATATGCCTTAGCAATCTCCGTTATAATATTCATTACCTCATAGGTGGTAGTTGTATCTAAATTACCTGTTGGCTCATCAGCAAACAAAATAGTCGGACGATTCACAAAGGCTCTGGCAATACTTACACGCTGTTGCTGCCCTCCACTCATTTCACTGGGTTTATGCCTCAGTCGTTCTCCAAGACCAACTGCTTCTAACATCTCCTTTGCCCGCTTGTCTCTCTCTCTTTTAGGTACACCTTGAAAAATCAAAGGCAAGCTGACGTTTTCTAAAGCTGTTAACGAGGCAATAAGATTATAGGATTGAAAAACAAAACCTATATAGCGTTGCCTAAACTTTGCAAGCTGAACCTCATCTAACTTATGAATAGGATGATCCTTAATATAAATACTTCCTGATGTGGGCTTTTCTAGACCCGCTAACATATTTAACAAAGTGGATTTCCCTGAACCTGATGTACCAAACAAGCAGCATACTTCGCCTTCTTCTATCTCTAAGCTTAGATCATCTAGGGCAATTACTTTTTCACTACCCATGGTATAAACTTTTCTTAGATTCTCTACACGTATAATAGCCGACATATTTTCTCCTTCCTTATAGTGTTGATTGAAGTATTTTACATTAAATTTTTACTCTTCTCATGATACAAAATAATTGTGGCAAGAATATCATCCAAATATGTGAAATATATGTGAAATAAAATAGCACAGTTCCTATTTCTGGTTTTAAAAAAAGACTGCTAATCAATTAGATTTTTAGGTCTAACTTATTAGCAGTCCGTACAAAGAACGCTCCCTTTTTACATATAATCTGGTAACTTAATCTTAAAGCTTACCCCATTTTCCTTGTTTGCTACTGTGATTTCACCTTCATAACCTACAATAATCTTTTTTGTAATGGCAAGTCCTAGACCGAATTTGCCCTTTGCATCCTTATAAAGCTCTTCAAATAGTCTAGGAAGGTCTTCTTTTGCAATAAGTGGGCCATCGTTTCCAATCTCTAAATAGACCTGTCCTTGGTCTCTATAGAGCTGCACACTAATTTCTTGCTTTGCATAGCGTAATTGATTGTCCAGTATATTTTCAATAGCAATTTGCAAGCGCTCCTTATTACCACTTACCCGAGCAGGTTTTATACTTATATTCCAATTAATCTCTTTACCCACAAATTGAAAACGGCTTAATGTTTGCTCCAATAAAGCCTTTAAGTCTAAATCTTTGACTTTCTCTTCATTCTCCAAGAGATAATCAAGGGTGTTATAATAAAGTATTTGTTTCACTTTATTCTCTAGCCTCACGGCCTCTACTTTGATAATCTCTGCTGTATTTTCTAGACTTTCCACATACATTTGATCTTGTATGGCTTGAGCATGGGCCATAATTACCATAATAGGCGTTTTTAAGTCATGAGAAATACTCTGTAAAAAGCGCCTCTCTTCTTGGTCCGCATGTCTTAGGGCTTCTTGCATATAATTAATAGAATGAATCAGTCTTCCTATTTCGTCTTTACTCTCTGAGTGAATAGGCTCTATCCATTCTTTATTGGCAATCTTTAAGGCTTGTGCTTCTAATCGTCTTAATGGATTACAAATATAATTGGAAATGATTTTAGAAACCACTAGGGCTATTAGTATAAATAGGAAACCAATACCTAAAATTAAGACCAAAATACTATTATCACTGACATAGGCTATATATGAAACTAATAGTACCTTTTCCTCTTGTTGCTCCTTTTGTTGTTCCTCTTGTCCTCCTGTTTTTTCTAGTGTACTCATAACCAAGAGAATATCTTCCTGCCCATCCCGTACTTTATGCTGCTCTTTATAACCTATTTCTCCCTCCATATAGCCTAAAAGCCATTTACCCATATCCCTATAGTTTTCAGGGGGTCCTCCTGGTCTTTTATCAATAGGTATAATCTCTAAAGCTTTGTCTGGCATTTGTCTAACCACAAGATGATGGATCTGCGCAATCTTTCGGAAATTAATGGTTTTATCCGGTACCATGTTTAACTTATTGCCTTCACTGAGTATTTGATACATCATTTCATGGCCCACACCAATGGCTTCTAATTTATTAGCCTCCTCCATGCGTTTAAAAATGCCTACGTACAAACCTGAAAGAGCTAAAATAATAACACCAGCAAATACAATAAAAGTGGTCCAAATACGTAGGGTCAGGGATTTGAATTGAAACCTTTTTTTAAATAGTCTTTTCATTCTGTCACTACCCACTTATACCCATGTCCATACACTGTCTCGATGGTAATATGGCTGAGTTTCTTTCTAAGACGTCTAATGGTGTCATCCACCACTCGGTCCGAACCAAAGTAGCCTTCTCCCCATACCCCAAAAAGAACTTGCTCTCTAGAAAGGACATGATTTCTATTTTCCAAAAAATAACTCATCAAGTCAAATTCTTTGCTCGTAAGCTGCACCGTTTCCCCTTTATAGGTCACTAAACGTTCTTGTGTACTGATGCTATAATCCCCTATATGTATAAGCTTCTCCTCTTCTGCCTTAGCCTTATAAACTCGCTCCATAAGCTTATTGGTACGAATAACTAATTCTCTAGGCAAAAAGGGCTTAGATAAATAATCATCACTTCCCAGTTCCAGGCCAATAACCCGATCAAGCTCCTCATTGCGAGCAGACATAAAGATCACGGGCGTCTTAGGATTATAAGCTTTGATAGCCTTAATCAAATCATAGCCATTGGCACCAGGTAAATTAATGTCCAGTATCCATAAATGTGGGGTATCCTTTATATGCTCCATAGCACGATCTCCATCCATAAAAGGAGTTACTTTATAGCCTTCATGGACTAAATATTTTTCGAGAAGAATACTTAATGTTTGTTCATCTTCTACAAGATATATTTCCTTCATTCGTCTACCTCCTCATACGTTTTAATTTTATCATACCTTGCTTTTTTAGGTTTGAAAAGTTCTCCTTATCATTTCACATAGAAGTCACATAATCTAGCTCCTTGCCTTTCTATCAAACAACTCTTGACAGCTTTATAACATGATGATAAAATTTTATGTTACACTTTCCCCATTATCGTGTTATACTAGTAATGTACTACAAAATACGGAGGTGATTGTTTTGTTTAAAATTGGTGATAAAGTCGTTTGTCCTAGGTATGGTATTGGTATTCTAAAAAACATAGAAGACCGGGAATTATTCGGCACCACTCAAACGTATTATGTGATAGAGTCCCTATCTGAAAATATGACGATTTCTATTCCCTTTTCTAAGTCTGAGAGCTTTCATTTAAGACCCATTAATTCTTCAATTTCTCTAGAAGAAACCCTTCATATTCTTAAACAAAAAGAAAATCTTAATGTAGGCACTATTAGCTTTAAGGAGCGTTACAACCTGAACAAGCAAAAATTAGCTTCTGGCTTTTTAAATGACTGTTCAGAAGTCGTACGTGATCTGAACTTTATTAAAAAGTCTAAACCCCTTAACTCCAGTGAGCGTACACAATTTGCTATTGCTAAACAGCTCGTTACGGATGAGATTAGCCTCATCAAAAATGTTTCTAAAGAACAAGCCGTGGATTTAGTAAATGCCTTACTGGCTTAATCTTATCAAACACCCTAAAAAAATAGACCAACTGTTTAGCTACAGTTCGCCTATTATTTTAAACTTATTTTAAACTTATTTTTTACTTCTTAATATTTCAGTATAAGCAAGTAGAAGTGGAGCTATTCCTTTGGCTTCATTTTCTACAACTGGTTCTGAAACATAGTATTCAAAAGTCCCATCTCTTCGATCTGGCACACCTAAACCTGCCACGAGACAAATGCCACCCAAATTCATTTGCCCATCTTTTTCATATAAGTATTTATCACAGATCCCATAAAATGCTTTTTCACCATAGCTTCTATAGTCTTCTGTTAAAAAGGCCCTGCGAATACCTTTTAAAATAGCATAGGCCATAATAGCACTACCACTTGTTTCAAGATAGTTTCCTTCTCGCATGCCTTGGTCAACAACCTGATACCACATTCCACTTGTATCTTGGAACTTAAGCATAGCTGCCATGACAGCCTTAAAAGCATGCATGAATTGCTCATAACCCTCTTTGTAGCTCTTATCCATCTTTTCCAGGGTATCAATAAGGGCCATGACATACCAGCCTATAGCTCTTAACCAAAAATTCTTTGAAAGACCCGTCTCTTGATGGCACCAGCTCGCTTCTCTTGAAGAATCATACCCGTGGTAATAGAGCCCTGTCACAGGATCCTTCATTATTCTTTCCACATTTAAAAATTGATTGAAAATATCTTTATAATTTTGTTTATTATTAAACTGAGTTTCATATTCCATGTAAAAGGGTTGTGCCATATAAAGTCCATCTAGCCATACTTGATGGGGATAAATTAACTTATGCCAGAAGTTCCCTTCTTTTGTTCGAGGTTGACCTTTTACCTGTTTATACACATTTTCAATGGCTTTTCTATACTTCTCTTTTCCCGTTAAGGTATAAAGGTCAAATAATACTTTTCCTGCATTAATATTATCAATATTGTACTCCTCTGGCTTATATTGCTGGATGCCCCCGTCCTCTTGCACATGATGGTCAATAAAGGTATCTGCAAAGACAAGATACTTCTCTTCTCTTGTAATGGCATACATCTCTAAAATGGCTTTAATCATACACCCATCAATATAATTCCAAGAAGGCTTGCTGCTATCAAGTAGCTTTTCAATATTCCAAATAGGCTTTTCTGGTGTACTCTTATCAATCAGCTCTTGTAAATACCTTTCTAAAATCTCCATTTCCTGCCCCTCAATTTCTTTCTGTTTTATGTAGGCTTACCTATACCCGTTATCCTGCTACTGTCTTCCATAGTAAAGAAATTTAAAGAGGATGTAAATAAAGATTCTTTGCTCTTTTATGGGTTTATTACAAATCTTGCCTTTAATTACCCAAAAGCCGCTTACCCCTTTCTGTCATTTTTAAGAATTCGGTTACACCACCACCATGGGCTTCTACCTCGAAATTTTTCACAAGCTTCTCCCGTACGAGATGGATCTTTATTTGATGATAAGCCTTATCATCTATTTCAAAAGCATATTTCATGCCATAATGATACTCCTTTGAAATAATCTCTAAAAGACGGGTCTTAGCCACTCCATCCTTTTGAGAATCCAGTAAGAATGGTCCCCACAAAGTAAATAGGCGTTGTAAATCGATCATTTCTTTCCAATTGAATACAACTCCTTGCTTCTCCTCTTTATAGGTTCCAAAGATTTGCAGACGTCCTAGCTTATGTTCCTGTTTATCAACTTCTTTGCTACTTGAAGTTACCTGTTCCTCTAAATCTGTCATAAGGGTTAAAAGATGTTGCTTTTCTAATTGCAGCTTTTTAATTTCATCTAATAGGACTTGTCTTCCTACACAATCCCCTCTAATCCACCCTACTTGGGGCTGTTCCTCTACATACTTCCATACACCAATTAATACTTTATCCAAGAGTTCTTCTCTTGTATCCCAATACTGCACAAAAGCTTGGTCCCATATTTTCTTCTTTATTTCTTGCATGCGAACTTTTGAGGTCATATTGCCTTCCTCACTTACAAATTTAAAGCAACTTTCCCCTTTATAAGCAAAAATAAGAATGGGTAGGTTTTTACTTTTTACATAGTTTAAGGTTTGGTCAATGTATTCCATACGCTTAAGTAGATCTTGACCTACTTGCTCTCCTATAAAGAGTAGATAGTAATCACTATTTTCCAGTTGCTCCTTCACCCAG
>JAEYNQ010000284.1 GCA_023412455.1 Bacillota bacterium | reverse complement strand
TTACACTGGCAATCAGTGAACATTTTCCTTAAGTCCAGAGGTACCTGTAACGACAGATTGAGACTTGGCTGACCCGGTCAGTTCCTCAGATTGAAGATGTGGTGATTCTGCTTCAGGAGGTTATTTATTTTGCCTTTACAACTATATATATGTGATGAGAAAGATCATTCCCTAATTATTTTAAAAAATAAATATTCTATAGAATATCTAGTGGTATAGATAAAGCATTTTTAACTTTCATTTATATATTATCATTTTGCTTATAGCTATAATGAACTGATTAATAATTTGAAATTATATTATAAAAAGTACCAAAAAAGAAGGTGACTAGGTAAAAAAACTATAATATTGTAGTTTGATAATATATAATGTAAGTATAAAATTAACAAATAATTAATTAAATAATAATAAATTCAAAATATATTATTAAAATTATCTGATTATAAGAAGAGAAAGGGGCACTAATGATTAGATATTTTTGTGAAAGTTGCAATGCCTATACAGAAACAAGTGAGTGTAGTATTTGCCATGGTAGGACTAAATTGGAGTCTAAAATATACTGGTGCACAAAATGTAATGTGCCTATATATGATAAAGTATGTACTTGTTGCAATACAAAGGGAAATTACTTAACAACAGATGTAAGGCCTGTATTTCCGGAAGAAAAATTATTACTGTCTATTTTGTTGGGAGATTTAGAAGTACTTAAGGGGAAAGCGGTTTGGAATGGGGTAGGAAACAGGTACTTTGTGGATGGAAAAAGATTAAATATATCAAATAAAGAACTGATTAGTAAAAATCCTGAAGAGGTTATTGCGACATTACAGGCTAACAAAGAATGGATTGATTATGAAGAATTTGAACAATACATTCAAGTATTTATAGCTGCGAACAAAGGGCGTTATGAAGCAATAACAGCAGAAGCATTAGATTACATATATGAGGCATCTAGGAATTATTCTCAAGGGGAAATGTTTGTTTCATTTAGTGGAGGAAAGGATTCTACAGTAACAAGTCATTTAGCAATTAGGGGGATAGGAACGCCTAAGTTAATTCATATTTTTGGTGATACAACATTAGAATTTCCTGAAACCATGAAATATGTAGAGAGATTTAGAAAAGATAATCCTATGATCCCTATATTATCTGCACGCAACAAAGAACAAGGTTTTATGGAATTATGTGATCAGGTAGGACCACCAAGTAGAGTAATGCGTTGGTGTTGTACAATTTTTAAAACTGGAGCTATTACTAGAAAAATAGATTCTACGTTTAAACATAAGAAGAATATCTTGACCTTCTATGGCGTAAGAAGAAGTGAATCTACTAGCAGAAGCAAATATGACAGAGAATCAGATAGTCCTAAGATAGCTAAACAAAAAGTAGTTTCTCCTATTATTGATTGGTTAGATTTTGATGTGTGGTTATACATACTAACAAGTAAAATAGACTTTAATGACGCTTATCGCCTTGGCTATACAAGAGTAGGCTGCTGGTGTTGCCCTAATAATAGTGAGTGGTCAGCATTTTTATCAAGTTTATATATGACAGAACAATATAAGGCATTTAATGAGTTTTTAGTAAACTTTGCAAGAAGAATAGGCAAAAAGGATGCAGAAGTTTATGTTAAAGAAGGCAAATGGAAGGCTAGACAAGGCGGAAATGGAATTGAGCATAGTAAAAATATATTCGTTGAATTTAAACCGTGCGTAACTCAAGAGAACACATTTGATTATCAACTTACAAAGCCTGTTTCAGAAGATTTATATGAACTATTTAAACCATTTGGTTTTCTCAATAAGGAGATAGGAAATAAGCGTCTTGGAGAAGTATATGTTTTAGATCGAAAGGAAAATCCAGTTTTAAAACTACAAGGCAGAATAGGAAGTAATAATCTGAAGGTCTCCATTCTGAAACTTCCATTAGGTAGGGCAAAAAATATACGAGAAGCAGAGATGAAAGTACAAAATCAGTTAACTAAATATCAAATATGCTTAGCTTGTTTAGGGTGTGAAAGTGCTTGTAAACATGATGCTATAAAAATTAAGAAACTTTCAAATGATATATATGAATACCGAATAGATGATAATAAATGCATTAGATGTGGAGAATGTATTACACACTATGATGGTGGTTGCTATATGAGAAAAGTATTGATTACAAAGAGGAGTTAGTATATGGCTAAGGACAATATAAATAAGGAAGAGAAAATTAAATTTAGACTTAAGGGGCATGAAAGCTTTTATTTAAGGGATGGATGGCTTAGAAAAGGTATGAAAAGAGTTAAAGAAGATCCATCTCTATTTGCACAAGAAGATGTTGTAGATAAGTTAGCAGTAGGTTCTAATATGGTAAAAGCCATAAGATACTGGTTATATGCAACTAAGTTAGTAGAAGAAAAGGTGAAGGGTGGTAAGAGAGAACAGTGGTTAACTCAGGAATTAGGAGAAATTATCTATAAGTATGATCCTTATTTTGAAGATGTATTTAGCTTATGGGTATTACATTATAATATAGCTTCTAACAAGGAACTATGTACGGCATGGTATCTATTTTTTAATAAGTTCTCGTTAAAAGAATTTACAAAAGAAGAGTTATTTGAAGGAATGGAGGGCTTGATGGAAGATTACCTTCAGGGAGAAGAGTACTCTCAAAAGTCTCTTCACGATGATTGCAATGCTATTTTAAAAACATACATAGAAGAATCTATTTCAAGAGATCCAGAGGATAATTTAGTATGTCCATTAACTGAATTAGGGCTTATTAAGCAACAGAAAAATGCTAGAGGTAAAGTAATTTATATAAAATCTAAACCTAATATGCATAAATTACCAGCTATGTTTGTTATGTATATGATTTGTAAAATGACGGAGAGTTATGAGGGAATAGCAATTGATTTGCTTATTGAAAGCGATGATAATCTTGGGAAGTTGTTGAATTTTGATAGAATGATGGTTTATCAGTACTTAGAGGAGTTAAAGAACTTAAATCTAATTGAAATTAATAGAACATCTGGATTAGATATGATTTATCCCAAAAATAAGATTAATGCACAAGAACTATTAGAGATGTATTACGGAATGAAATAAAAAGTGAGGTTGAGGCAATGCAATATAGAGATTTTATCAAGATGGATAGACAATTTGAATTTGCTGTTAATCTAGGGTTAGATTTAAATAAACATAAAAAACTTGAAGAATATATCCCCACAGATAGCTCTGTTAATTTATTAAAAGAATACCTAATCAATATAGAGGATGATAGCTCTGAAAAGGCTAGTGTTTTAATTGGCCCATATGGCAAAGGGAAATCACATCTAGTATTAGTATTATGTGCATTGGTAGGGATGTCATCAGAGAGTGAGGCAAACCGTCAAGCACTAGAAAAACTTATTAATAATATTTCAAAACAAGATAAAGAGGCTGCAGAAATTGCTCAGAGGTTAATAGAAAATAAGAAGAGACTATTGCCTGTAATTATTAATGGGGGTTACAGCGACTTACAACAGACATTTTTACTGGCCTTAAAAGAAGCATTAGATAGGGAAAATATTAATAATATTACGCCTAATACATATTATGATGTTGCTATTCAAACCATTAGACAATGGGAGGAAAAATATCCTGAAACATTAAGAGCATTTGAGAATAAATTAAGTGACAAGAAATATACATTGGACCAGTTCATTAATGAGCTAAGTTGCTATGATAAGAAATCATATAGCCTATTTTGTAAGTTACATCCTTTGGTGTGTTCAGGAAGTATATTTAATCCAATGATTAATATGGATATTGTAAATATGTATAAGATCGTCAATGAAGAACTTTGTAAACAATATGGTTATTCAGGGATTTTGGTGATCTTTGATGAGTTTAGCAAATTCTTAGATAATACAAAACTCCATGCACCAGGAGAACTTAAGATACTTCAAGACTTTGCAGAGTTCACTAATAGAAAAGGCAATCAAGTACATTTGATTTGTATAACACATAAACCTATAGGCAATTATTCAAAGGATTTGCCTAAGGAGAGAGCACTGGCATGCAGAACAGTAGAAGGCAGATTTAAGGAGATATACTTTGTAAGTTCAGCTGAACAAAATTATGGACTTATCAGAAATTCTATTCAAAAAGATGAAAGCTTGTTTACTAAATATGTAGATGAAAACAAAAACTATTTTGAAGAATTAAAGGAACAAACAACAAGTATAGGTATTTTCCCGCAAGGTATGAATGTATTAGATGAAATAGTAGAAGGATGTTTTCCACTACATCCTATGACAACGTTTATGGCAATACGTATTAGTGAACTAGTAGCTCAGAATGAAAGAACTTTGTTTACTTTTCTTACTAGTCATCAAAAGTATACACTTAGAAATTTTATAGAAACAACCAAGAGCAAGAATAAAACACTTACGATGGATCATCTATATGATTATTTTAAAGATGGTATAAAAAAAGAGGTTTCAAATGAAACCATTGCTGCAGTTTATACACAAACAGAAAATTTACTAAAACATAAATTAAGTAAAGTTCAAGTTAAGATATTAAAAAGTATGGCACTCATTAATATGATTAATCAACCTAGTTTAGTTCAAGCTACAGCCCAAGTATTAAAGGTAGCTATAAATGAACCAGATCAAGTATTCGAACAAGAAATGAATGAACTAATGAGAGCACATTATATTTTTAAACGTAATAGTGATGGTGTATTTATTTGTTTAAATGCAAGTACAGTGGATATACGCAATAGAATTAATGAATGCAAACAATTAAAGGTCAGAAATATAAATAGAAAAGAGATTCTTGAGAAGGTAGTAGATTTAGGTTATGCGCTGCCAAAGTCATTTAATGACAAGTTTGAAATGATTAGATTCTTTAAAAATAAGATAATTACATATGATGAACTTATGATTATGGATGAGATTGATGAAGTTTTGATAAAACAAAATTGTGATGGAATAATAGGATATCTTATTTATAAGGAAGGGGAATCGCTAGAACTAATTAAACAGAAAGTAGATCAATTAGGAGATAAAAGACTACTTATTTATATACCTAAGGAGCCATTTGCAATAGATGAGTACTTAAAGGAGTATGTTGCAATTGAGTTACTTAAAAATGATAAGCAGTTAGTTGAAAATGATGAACCAGTATTAGAGGAACTAGATATTTATATGCAGGATACGGTAGAGGCAATTACAAATTATATTAATAGGTATTTCGCACTAGAAAATGATCAGTACTGTTGGGCAGCAAAAGAGGAAAAAATTGAACAAGTAAAAAATACCATACAACTAAGTAGAGTACTATCTACTATATGTGAAGAAGTATATAGTTGTACACCTATCATTGCTAGTGAACTTATTAATAAGCATAATATTTCAGGTCCAATTGTAACGGCTAGAAATAAAGTTATTTCTAATATCTTAGAGGGAAATGAACCTATTACCGAAGGAAATAGTCCGGATGTCACTATTACTAGAGCTGTAATAACAAATAAGTTTGTTTTAGAAGGAACTGTTACGGATACTGGTTTAAAAAAGGTACTAAATGCAATAGATGCTTTTATTCAGACAGGAGAAGGACATCTACAGAACTTGGGAGATTTATATAATAAACTGTATCGTGCACCATACGGAGTAAGGAAAGGAGTAATTGCTATTTATTTAGCGATTTACTTGAAAAAATATAGCAATGAAATTGTTATCTATAATCAGTTAAAAGAAATCGAATTAAATCTTGAAACAATTAAACTTATTGATAAAGATCCATCTAACTACAAGATTTTATTAGAAAAAGGTAGCAGAGAAAGACTAGATTATATTAACGATTTGGCAATAGTATTTGGAGTAGATATTACAGGAATGAGCTTTCACCAACAATGTAAGGCTATTGTTGAAAAAATAAAAAATTGGTTTAGATCTCTACCAAAATGCTCACGTGAGCTGCAGGGAGAAGCAGTAGAAGGAACATGTATTCTGGAATTTAGAAAACAAATTATAAAATTTGATATTAATCCTAGAGAGTTTTTGCTAGAACTAATTCCAAATGTTATATGTAAAGATACATCACTTGAATCTTGTGTAAATCAATTAAAAGAGGTTAAAGAGATATGTGAAAGTTATTTTACACATTTAATAGAATCATTAATCCAACAAACAAAGGATATTTTTGTACCGCAATATGTAGGAGAACTAGGAGGTGCATTAAAAACTTGGTATTTATCATTAGAAACTAATGTTGAACAATATATGCTTAGTGCTCAAACAAATAAATTATTAGAGATTATTAGAAATCTACAAGATTATAATGAACGTAATATTTTAGGCAAATTAGGTTATGACTTAACAGGACTACAAATTGAAGATTGGGTACAAGAAACAGTCGAGATATTTATAGAAGAATTACATCGTATACGAGCAGACATTAATAGTTTTAATAATCAAAAGGATAAGGAAGAAAGAGATTTACAAGTTACTATTAAAGTGGATGGAAAAGAAAGAAGCAAGGTATTGAGATCCAAAGAAATATCAACTTTAGGAGAAACATTGTTAACAAACTTATCAGATGCAATGGATGAATATGGGGATGCTATAGATAGTACTGAGAAAATGAATATATTAGTTAAGTTGTTAGAAAAAACAATGTAATGAAAGGAATGAGATATGGGGGAAATGATATATCTAGATAATGCAGCCACTACTTTCCCAAAAAGTAACCGTGTATATGAAACAATGGATTTCTATCTAAGAAATAAGTGTGTTAATGCGGGAAGGGGTGGATATAGACTTGCAAGAGAAGCTACACAATTAATTGATGATACAAAACATAGCTTATTGTCATTACTTAAGTTACCGCAACAAAGACAGGTCATTTTTACACCATCAGCTACTATAGCATTAAATCAAATCATTTTTGGGTTAGAATGGGACAAGTTTAAAAATATCTATGTTACACCATTTGAACATAATGCGATTATGAGGCCACTACATAAAATAGCCAAACAATATGGAGCAACTATTCATATTATCCCATTTCATAAAGATACATGGGAACTAGATGTAACACAGTTAGAAAAAGATTTTGTTATCAATAATCCAGATTATATTTTTATGAGTCATATGAGTAATGTTACAGGATATATACTTCCCTGTGAGCTTATTATGAAATTAGCACAGAAATATGAGCCAGTAAGTGTTGTTGACTTTTCTCAATCTTTAGGGACAATTCCTATACATGAAAAAGTACTTGAGGCAAACTTCTTAGTTTTTGCAGGACACAAATCACTCTATGGACCACTAGGAATTGGAGGCTTCATTAGTGATGGTAGAGTCCTCTTACAACCTGTCATTGTAGGAGGTACTGGTAGTGACTCATTAAATCTAGAGATGCCAGAATCAGGAGATGGGAGATATGAAGCAGCAAGTTATAATATTCAAGCAATAGCGGGATTAAATGAAGCTATTAAATGGATTAAGGATGAAGGAACATATACGATTTATGATCAAAAAAGAAAGATTACAACTTATTTAATTAGTGAACTAAATAAACTACCTCAAATAAAGACATATTTGCCTGCAGACTTAGGACATCATAGTAGTATTGTTTCAATAAATATCCAGGATTGGACGCCTTCTGACTTAGGAGTGGTACTGGATGAAGATTTTTCTATAGCAGTGAGGACAGGTTACCATTGTAGCCCGCTAATACATGAGTTTTTATCAACCAAAGAGACATTAGGCACGGTAAGGATAAGCTTAGGATATTTTAATACATATCATGATGTAAATGAATTGATTAGGGCACTTAAGGAGATATTGGAGGGGTAGATTTGGGGTTTAGGGAAATAGAAATAAAAAAAGAATATCGAACATTAGGAGATAATGTTATTAAAGATTTTTATATCCCAGTATTATCAAATGCTAAATTGTATAAGAGAGCAGTAGGTTTTTTTTCATCTACAGCACTTATAGAATTATCTAAGGGAATAATGGGGCTTATTCGAAACAAGGGAAAAATATTACTAATTGCATCTCCAAGGTTACAAGAAGATGATGTAATAGCAATGAATATGGGATACAAAGAGAAAAGTAAAATTATTGAGGGGGCAATTTTACGTGAATTTTATGAGCCTATAACTATTTTTGAAGAAGAAAGGTTAAACTTACTAGCTAATTTAATAGCAGAAGGAATTCTAGAAATCAAAATAGCATTTACTCAGAATTCAAAAGGAATTGGTATTTATCATGAAAAGTTAGGCTTAATATATGATGAAGATGAAAATGTTATAGCATTTACTGGATCTATGAATGAAACAAATACTGCATTTAATTATAATTATGAAACAATAGATGTGTTTTGTTCATGGACAGGGGATGAAGAACGAGTAAGTAATAAAAAGAGTTCATTTGAGATATTATGGAATGATTATGAGCCTAATATGCTGATTATGGATTTTCCAGAGGCAGCAAAAAGAAAGCTACAGCAATATAGGAGAGATAAAGTAAATTATGATATTGATGTTGAAGAATTCATGGGAGATGAAGTTGCTTGTACAGCACAGGCAGGAATCCCACAAATACCTAATAGTCTAGAGTTACATACTTATCAAATACAAGCTATTGACAGTTGGCAAGAAGCTGGCTATAGAGGAATATTTGATATGGCAACAGGAACAGGAAAAACATATACAGGATTAGGTGCCGCTGTAAGATTGTCAGATAGTTTAAAACAGAGGCTAGCAATTATCATTGTATGCCCATATCAGCATTTAGTTGAGCAATGGGTAGAGGATATAGAATTATTTAATATGAATCCTATAATTGCATATTCAACATCAAAGCAACGAAACTGGAAAGAGAAATTAAAAAATGCAGTTATCGATTTCAATATAGGAATAAAATCTAATTTATGTATTGTAACTACAAATGCAACTTATACCTCTACAGAAATACAAAAAAGAATATCAGAGATACAAGAAAATATAATGATATTGATAGATGAAGCACATAATTTCGGGGCAGATAGGTTGAGTAAGTATTTAAGACAAGATATTAAGTATAGATTAGCATTATCAGCTACACTTGAAAGGCATAATGATATAGAGGGGACAGAAAAACTTCTTAATTATTTTGGAGAAAAAAATATTGAATATACATTAGAAAAGGCGATTTTAGAGGAAAAGTTAACACCATATTATTATTATCCTATAATAGTTTGCCTTAATGAAGAGGAACTAGAGAAGTATCAAGAACTAAGTAGGAAAATAATAAAATGTTGCCAATTTAAAAAGGATGGAAGCATAAAAATTTCTAAGGCCGCAGAAATACTTCTTATAGAAAGAGCAAGGGTTGTGGCAGGAGCAACACAGAAAATAGATAAGTTACGTGAATTAATGTTGGACTATACCACAGATAGCCATTTGTTAGTATATTGTGGTGCTACAACTATAAAAGATAGCACATATAAGGAGGGAGTTGTTGAAGAATATGAAGCTCGTCAAATAGATGTAGTTACTAAGCTATTAGGAAAAGAACTCAATATGGCTGTATCTCAATTTACAGCTCAAGAAAGTGCAGAAGAGAGAGAAAACTTAAA
Organism: Bacillota bacterium; assembly: GCA_023412455.1. Classification (GTDB taxonomy): domain Bacteria; phylum Bacillota; class Clostridia; order Lachnospirales; family Cellulosilyticaceae; genus Sporanaerobium. The sequence goes on along the minus strand of JAEYNQ010000284.1, from coordinate 3,228 downwards.
ACGAGAGTTTGCAAGGGGGAAAAGTATTCAAGCATTAATAGCCATTAGATGTTTAGATGAAGGGGTCAATATTCCTAACATACAAACAGCATTTATTTTAGCGAGCAGCACTAATCCTAAAGAATATATTCAAAGAAGGGGGCGGGTGTTGAGAAAAGCACCTGGCAAGGAGAAAGCTACAATATATGATTTTGTTACATTACCTAGATCACTAGAAGATATTGTTTATGCAACAGAGGAAGATTTAAAGATGGATAGAGCACTTGTAAAGAGAGAGATTGAAAGGGTTAAAAATTTTGCATTGATAGCAGAAAATTCATCTATGTCAGATCGGCTTATAGAAGAAATTGAGGACTTGTACAGTATTAATATATATGGGGGAAAAGAGAATGAACTCTAATGAAAATAACATATCAATTGATCCAATGAAGTTAAAAAGGCTAAAAAACCAAATTTATTATCTTGAAAGAGAGAATGTAAAAAAGAAATCGCCAATTCCGGATATAGAAATGGTTGAGAGAATTAGAAAGATGATAGAGGAGGAGGTGAAGAAATGTTATTAAGAAGCTTAAAGCTTACTAATTTTAGACAGTACAAAGCAGAAAATAAAATTTACTTTTCAGGTGATAAGGAAAAAAATGTTACAGTTATTTTAGGTAAAAATACGGGTGGAAAAACAACTATTGTGCAGGCTTTTAACTGGGCATTATATGGTGAACATAATTTTAAAGATGATATTTTGCTAAATCTAGATATACAAAATGAAATGAATGTAACAGACCGAGAAAACGTAGAAGTTGAAATACAGCTAACACATGATAAAGTAGACTACACGATTACAAGATGTCAAGAATATCTTTGCAATACACTAGGCAATATAAAGGCTAATGGTGGTTCTAATATAAAGATTAGCTATGTACAGGAAGATGGACAAACAGAACCAATTAAAGAAACCAAAGCTTTATCTATCATAAATGATATTTTACCCATTGAATTATCTGAGTATTTCTTTTTCGATGGAGAAAGAATTGGCAACATTAGTAATAAACAAGGCGTTTTCAAAGCGGTAAAGGATTTGACAGGTTTAAATGTATTGTGTGCGGCAATGGAGCATATAGACGGGTCAAACCGCCGATACAGTGTGGTTAAGAAGTTAAAAGGTGAATTGGATTTAAGGGGGGATAGTCACGCAGAGCAAGCACAAAGAAGTATTAATTTGGCTAATATGAAGAAGCAGGAGTTAGAAAATAAGATTAAAACGAAAGATACTGAAATTGAATATTATACAGTGAAAAAACAAGAGTTAGAGCAAGAGCTGAGAGATAATAAAAATACTTCCGAATTACAGAAAAGGAAAGAATTGCTTGAAAGAATGAGTAGTAATAAGCAAAGAGATATTAATGATTATGAAAAAAGGCTTATTCAGGATTTTAGTGATGACACATTTATGTATTTCTCTAAGCCGTTAGCTCAAATGGCTTTAAAAGTATTACTTAATTGCAATGAAAAAACAAATGGTGTTCCAGAGATGCATGTTAAATCAATAGAACATATGATAGCTAGAGGTTTTTGTTTATGTGGATGTAATCTAAAGGAAGGAAGTTCAGCATTAGAAAATCTATTAAAAGAAAAGGAGCTATTGCCTCCTAATTCAATTGGTACCATTGTTAGGCAATTTAAAGAAAATACACAATCATATAGTCATAAGGCAGAAAAACTATATGATAATGTAATAAAAGATTTTAGTAAACTAAGAGAAGCACAACGGGAACTTGGAGATATGGAGGAAGAGCTAAAGGGAATTAGCCGAAATATATCTGGAACAAAAGATATGAAGATTGTAGAGCAGAAGCTCAGTGAAGCAAAGGAAAAATTAAAAACACTTCAAATCGAAAAAGATGGTGCTAATAAGCAAATTGGTATGATAGAAAAAGAAATAGAAGAAATGCAAAAAATTATTGATAAATATCTTATATCATCAAATAAGAATGAAAGCGTAAAAATATATTTAGAATATGCTCAACAAGTATATAATTGGTTTGCACAAACCTACAATCAGAAAGAACAAGAAATAAAAGAAAAATTAGTAGAACGGGTTAATAGTATATTTAATAAAATGTATCATGGAAAACGTATAGTAGAAATTGATGATAAATATAAAGTAAGCCTATTAACAACTAATGGTCAAAAGACGTTTAAATCAGATGAATCAAGAGGGTTGGAGACAGTCAAAAACTTTGCATTTATAGGGGGACTTGTAGATTTGGCAAGAGAAAAAATATTAAGTAGTGAAGATTTGGATGAGAATCAAGTATTAAGTTCAGAACCATATCCTTTAGTGATGGATGCGCCTTTTTCAAATGCAGATGAAATTCATGTTACTAATATATCCAACATCCTACCACAGATAGCTGAGCAAGTTATTATGGTAGTTATGGAAAAGGATTGGAGTTTTGCAGAAAAGTCAATAGGGGGTAAAGTGGGTAAAAAATATGTATTAGATAAAAGAACAGAGACACTCACTAAGATACAGGAGGTGCAAATTTAATGTTTGATTCAGATTATCAATTTAAAGGTAAACATGCAACATATGTAAAATTCCTTAGTAAAGATCAAAATGGTACAGCAAATGTTTTTGAGAGAATGATAGATGTTTATATGTTAGCACCTATAATAGGTAAATTATACGGAAGAACAGCTTTAATAGATAGGGAGTCTACCGATACAGCAAGGATATTTACTCAACAAATGATAAGAGAGCAATATAAGTTGAAATATATTTACCGCTTGATTATGTTGTGTCATGAAGAAGAAGGATTAACAGAAGATATGAAAGTGAAGATGGCTTTCAAAGATGATGCTAATAAAGATGATTTAGCTAAAAATATGGATATTTTTCATTCCTACATGTTAGGGGGAGTAGAAGTATTGTATGAAAAATTTAGTGAAGACAATACTACAAGGGATGATTATTTATATCAAATTTATAAATTAATTGAAGGTTTTAAACAGGAGGTTGAAAAGGTGTAGTAATGATGTGTTTGGGGCGAGTAAAAATTAAGTATGAAACGAGTACCATAGCTGAATTAATAGGGTTAAGTTGTTTGTGGCATAATAAAAATGCAGAAAGTTGCAGCGTAAAAATGCATATCTGATGGCATAATAAAAGAGACACTTGTTAACAACCATTAAACCTTGTTATTGTATAAGTGACTAAACTTTTACAAT
>JAEYNQ010000282.1 GCA_023412455.1 Bacillota bacterium | reverse complement strand
AAGGTACTTAAATCACTAGCAGATCCTAATAGACTTAAGATTATTGACATACTTTCATGTGGAGAAGAGTGTGCGTGTACAATACTCGAACATTTTAACTTTACTCAACCTACCTTATCTCACCATATGAAGATTTTAATGGAATGTGGACTTGTTACAAGCAGAAAAGAAGGCACATGGACAAAGTATACACTAGATATAGCGAATGCTAATAGAAGTGTTTTAGCCCTTATGCAGCTTATAACACCCACAGAAGATTGTATATGTAAAAATTGCAATCTTGAAAAAAATGATTTATGTGAAAAATAGGGAATAAGAATATGCAAAAAATATTAAAGTAGATTATACACAGTCTCCTCCATACTAATAGTGAACCGGAGATTGTGGCCTACTTAAAATAATAAATAATTGAGGAGGAGAAATATGAGTGAAACAAAAAACTCAAAGAATCAAGGTATTGGTTTCTTTGAGAGATATCTAACACTATGGGTTGTTTCATGTATGTTTGTAGGTGTACTTATTTCTAAGTTATTACCCGCTATCCCAAGTTTTTTAAATAAGATGGAATATGCTAATGTATCTATTCCTATTGCCATTTTAATTTGGTTAATGATTTATCCTATGATGCTTAAAGTTGACTTTAAAAGTATTGTAAACGTAGGAAAAAATCCAAAGGGACTTGTAGTAACATGGGTAACTAACTGGCTTATTAAGCCTTTTACTATGTATGGTATTGCCTTTACATTCTTTTATGTCATATTTAAAGGTATTATTCCAACAGATTTAGCCAAAGATTACTTAGCAGGAGCCGTTCTTTTAGGAGCAGCACCTTGTACAGCAATGGTATTCGTATGGAGTCATTTAACGAAAGGAGACCCCGCATATACACTCATACAGGTGGCTACAAATGACTTGATCATTTTAATTGCCTTTGTACCTATTGTAGGATTCTTACTTGGAATTGGTGGGATTAGTATCCCGTGGACAACTTTATTCTTATCAGTGATACTATTTGTAGTAATTCCTCTAGCGGGAGGTATGACTACAAGACATTTAGTAGTTAAACACAGAGGAGAGGACTACTTAGAGAATGTATTTATTAAGAAATTTAGTAATGTAACAATTATAGGGTTATTATTAACACTTACTATCATTTTCTCATTCCAAGGTGCTGTAATATTAGCAAATCCAATGCACATTGTACTGATTGCTATTCCTCTTATTATTCAGACCTTCCTGATTTTCTTTATAGCATATCTATGGGGAAAAGTATGGAAATTAGGTCATGAGGTTGCTGCACCAGCAGGTATGATTGGGGCAAGCAACTTCTTTGAACTTGCAGTTGCTGTAGCTATAGCAGTATTTGGAGCTCAATCACCAGTGGCATTAGCAACTATAGTAGGAGTACTTGTAGAGGTACCTGTTATGTTGATTTTAGTTAAAATAGCAAATAACACCAGAGGGTGGTTTGACAAAAAGAGGAATATAAAAAATGAATAAATTAAAAGTCGCTTTTGTATGTATTCACAATTCTTGTAGATCTCAAATGGCAGAAGCTTTAGGAAAACATTTTGCTTCTGATGTATTTGAAAGTTATTCAGCAGGTACAGAGTTAAGAACACAGATTAATCAGGATGCTGTAAGAATTATTAAGGATTTACATGGTATTGATATGAATGAAACTCAACGTAGTAAACTATTATCGTATATCCCAAAAGTAGATGTTGTTATTACAATGGGATGTAATGTACAGTGCCCAAGTCTACCATGCAAACATAGAGAAGATTGGGGCCTTGAGGACCCATCTGGAAAAGCTGATGAAGAATTCATCAAGACCGCTAGACTTATAGAAGAAAAAGTAATCACGCTTAGAGAACGTATTTTGAAAGGTGAGTTGCTTAAATAGTATAAAAAATACCTCAAGTAACCTTGAGGTATTTTTTATATAAAGTATATTAAAATTGAAGAATAAATTGTATTTCCAAATTATGTTTATAAATGTTTCAACTTTAAGTTAACTAACAAATTATAGTTAGATTATATAATAAAAATAGAGTTTTACTATAGTAAAATACTATTCGCGAAACGCCTGTTTTACGAAATGTATTTTACTATAAGGCAATAAAATAACACCTATAATATATTTACAGAAAATTTATTATAGGTGTTCAGCGAGGTAAAAGTTTTTGGTTTTTGAAGAAATTCTCTATAGATTACTACTTTCTGCTAATATATTGGTAAAATAAAGGTTATTTAATAACTTGTTCTATGAAGTAAAAATTTATCTATTTAGTACAAATTAATTTTATGAGTTAAAATTATATCTATATTGGAAAATAACTTTTTTATAGTGAGCTAAAAGTATATATATATTATGCAATCATAATATATTAACTTTTAGCTCATTTTCTGTTTATATCTAGATAATGCATATCTTATGATGGATTGATCATTTTGCATACTCCCTTATAGAGTAATTAACAAATCATATGCTACACATCTGCTCTACTCTTTTTATTATTTTACATAATTGATTCAGCATACATTCTTCTAGTGTAATGAATTGAAGCAACTCATGCTACAATGTAAAAGTAAAACGCTTTTGAAGTAATTCAATCGTAAATAATATCATTTCTAGTTTTCTAAGTAAAAATCATTGGTATAGATACCTTTATTAGTAACCAATGAATATGTATAGTCGTTCTCTTGACACTACTCTTCTGCTATGTTTAATCCGTAAACTGATAAATAAGTACTTCAAACTTTATAAGTTAGTAAGACATTCATCTACTATAACTATCTAACTTTTTAATTTATAGAATCCCTTTGATTAGCATTGAATAAGCCTTTGGTAAGGCATCTGAAATAAAACGGTCAGGTATAGCTATTGCATCAACTGGTATTCTTATATCTTTTTGACTCCACATAATTGGATAAATATAAATGGCCTTTTTCATTGATTCAGTTGAAAAATATATAGTGTTGGCATCTGTCAGAATACTATAAGGTGATTCTGTGTATACTAATTCAGCTAATGGTCTGAGAAGAAGTTGTTGTTCAATTAAACTTATAGGTTTTGGTAAATAACCCGTATGAGCCCACTCTAGTAACTCCAATGCTTTATGTCTATTTAGTTTACCTTGAATACGTTGATTCCAAAAGTGATTAAGGCAATTATGGCATGAGCTAGTACATTGAGTTGGGCACTCTGTTAAAATTTCTCTTGTCTTGTCAAAAAGTTCATCTATTCTATCAACTAGAGAAGCACTATATCCAGCCCCACTGGATAGACTATCAAATAAAAAGATATCTGCAAATACTTTATCTTTAGTGTATCTAATTCGATATCCACTTTTGAGGTCATTAAATTCAATATCTAGCATACGCCCTGCTGCTAAAACCATTGATTCAGCTAATGTAAGTACTGCAGTATCAATCCAATAACCATCATAATCGGTATTGACTAAATTAGGGTCTATAGCTATTTCAAAAAATACCATATCTGTAAAAAAGTCATGACCTAGATAAACATTTTGTTTATCATAATGTCTACATGATTTGGAAGTTCGGGGATGATTGAATGGCTTTCCAATTTTCCTTAAATCCTTCTCATCATTACCTGGTACAATAGCTCCACAATCTTTGCATATGGTAAATCCGTTGGAATTATTACCCTTATTTAATATAATTAAAGGTTGATTCCCCTTTTTAGCATATCGTATATTGATATACTTAATAGATTTAATCATTTCATTTTCTTGTGGTGTTGCGGAATAACATGGACTTTCAGCATATGTTAATTCGGTATTAGCCTGAACTTCTCTTACAGCTATACCATTTTGAGATGCAAATCCCCAAGGTTTTAACATTGTATGTTCACCAATGGCAGTTCCTTCGCAGAATGGACATTTACTATGTGAAGGTGGGGTTAATCCAAACCAATTACATCCAGTATTCCTACAATAATATAACGTTTTGGTATAGTCATTACTTTCAAAATAAGGTCTAGCCGGCTTATCAAAATATCCAGATTTAAACTTAGAATGAAAAGAATATATGCCTGCTGATTTATATGTTTTTTTATTAACAACAATAGTCCTACCAGGGGCATACTCACTAATAGCTACATCCAATGCTCTTTCGGGCTTCTGCTCTATTTTTTCTCCCTTAGTATCTTCAATATAAAATCCAGCAACGTTTCTAGGAAAAGAATATGTTGGAAATACTCCCTCTTCCAATAAAACATCTAATAGTATTTTTTTGTTTCCATTATCATCGCAGTAGTTTTCAGGAAATGACTTAAACTTCTTGTAGAGGGAATCTAGGGCCCCTATCAAATGTTCTTTATAATCAAGAAGCACGCCTGACATATTGACTGGAATCAATCTCTTAATCGTTTCTTCAGATAAGTTAATCTGGGATAAATATTCTTTGAACTTAGCATAATAGATGATGTAAAATTCTTCGATACTAATTTTCTCAATACCCATGTCTGTTCCAGCTAAAAACTCACCTAAATGTATTACATTTAAATGCCTATAAATAAGTTTTGTGTTATTTATATCTATCCAGGGGTTACGCGGAGATCCAGAAATAATTTTTTCTGGATGGTTAAAATAATATCTATCATGAGGGCCATTATCCGTAAATGTAACTATAGTAGATATAGATGAACTTCGTCGCCCTGTTCTACCAGCACGTTGTTGATAATTTTCACGCATAGGGGGAATATTTCTTAATCCAACAGCTGTTAATGAACCAATGTCTATCCCGACTTCCATAGTAGTTGTACAGCTTAATACATCTACAGGCTTATCATTATCTATATACACATTTTGAAATCTCATCTCATAGTCTTCTGTTGTTGACCATAATTTTTGCCTTTGATCTTTATGTGATAATTGTGCAGTATGTTCTTCAGTATTAATACGTGTCATTAATGAATGGGTGTCTCCATTAAGTGTATTTACAACAGGGAGTCTCCAGAAATTAATTCCTTCAAAATCTATAGATGTCATTATTTTAGGAATTCCTATCATACAATGAGAGCATTTTCCCCATAAAGTATAGGGAAATATACCTTCACATCGTGGACAACTATACCATTCATGCTCAATATCACACTTTAAAGTAATTACTTGAAGATTTAAATAAAGGCTAGTAGTGTTAGCTCTTTGCTCAGTAAATAACAAAAGACTTGCATGGATAGTCTTGATTTCTGAATCTGTATAGCCTTTATCGTATAATAATTTCTTGAATTTTAATGGTATTTCTTCATTTATCTCAATTCCGAATCTACTAATATCAGTAATATTCTCTCTAATGTCATCACTTATTGTACTTCCTAGGCAATATGAATCTGTCATAACCTCTCGAGCCCACGCTGAAAATAGTTTAATGAACTCTTCCATAGTCATATTAATATTATTATCAGTGAAGTTGTCTTCAACATCTTCTAAGAGTTGAGCATTACATGGTTCAACCCAACAAATACCAATATCTGAAAGAGATCTAAAGTTACTACATAGTTGTTTTAGTAGTTGTTCATTATATAAATCAGGAATAGAGTTAAACAAAGCCCGAATACTATCATATTCAATAGGTCTGCCTCTTTTTATTAAGCGTTCACAACGACTTTTCATTTTCGCTAATGCAAGGTTAAGTTCATCTTCTCCTTCGCCATAAAAGAATTTTAAATTGTTTTCTAATGCAACCTGTAAAAATACAATATATAAAAGATCTAATTTGGGCTCTTTTTTATTTTTCTCAGCCCATTCCTGTAATCGTATAGCAGCCACGGATAAAGCTTTTTTCATTGCATCATCATCGGCAGCACGAGTAAGGTCTTTTGCTAGAACGGCAGCACGTTGACGACTATCTGAGAACAGTAGCACTTTTCTGCCTGCATTAGGATTGTTCTCTAACATTGTTGGATCCTGAATTATGGGTGGTTGAATATAGAGCTGCTCAGATATAAGATTGAAGAAAGGCTCATTACCTTTTGTAGAAAAATCTGTAGCTCTCATTCTATTTTTTTTACATTTAGGACAACTTGGGAATGTCCATAAATCTTCATCTTTTTCACAATAAGCAACTCGAATAAACTGTCTACTATCATTATCTCCAATGCTTTTATATAACCTTCCAGTAATACTATTTAACCAGGCAAATTTGACATATTTAGGAGCGGTAGTGTTGTTGTATGTACCATCACTGGGAACAATGTAAAAATGTACTTCTTTAAGTGTTGATTCTTGTTGTGCTCCTTTTTTGTTCCATACAAATTCGTAGTTTTTTTCTAGTGTGCTAATATATCCTCGTAAGAATAGTGCTCCACAAGATCTTTCATTAACTAATTCATAAATCTTACCTCCACACCTACATACATCTCGAGCTTTAGATAAATAAACTTTCCCTATACCTAACTCAACATGAGACTTCTCTGTACAATTTGGGTTTGAACATGCATAAATACCAGGTATACCACTAAACATCATGTGTAATCTTGAAGGAAAAAGTACTTGATTATCTTTATTTTTGGCTAGAGGTGCAACAGACAGAAATACTTCTGTTGCTTTTTTTGCAATATTTATTTCATTATTAGGGAAAGCACTTTTAGCTAAGTCATCTAATTTTGTAGCATTGCCACGACATTTTTTCATAATTCTTAGCATCGGAGCTGATTTTGAAAGTTGTTCATAAAGCCAATACTCCACAACTTCCATTGATGAAAAGTCACATATATCTACATCTAACTTAGCTAACATCCCAAATTTTTTAATAGCTTCAAGTTTTATACGTTCCTCTTGATGTAAAGCATCAGAATCAAAATCTTGTAGCAGTGTTGCAGAAACATCTATACTCTCTTCAAAATGTAACTTTTCTTGTTCTCCTTCAATTAATTCAAACTTACTATTTTCAACTTCTTGACCAGTAAGATTACATGCAAAGATATTAACAATTTCGCTACTATTTGGTGGTACGCTGGCACTAGTAAGAATAAATTGTATTTTACTCCTATCGATATTTAACTTATGCATTAAGCGTCGAATAAGTAATGCTACCTCTCCACCGGAAGCACCTCTGTACATATGAGCCTCATCAATAATAAATAAAAGCTTATTATTCTTAGAGATATTAAGCCATTTTTTTGTTTCCTCCCATAGAGGTTGTTCAATCTGTCGTATAAGCATATACTCTAGCATTGAGTAGTTAGTAATCAGTATATCTGGACATAGTTGTTGGATTTCTTGTCTCGTTATAAGTTCTGCATCATTAGGATGTATATAATGCTTACCCTCTCTTAAATGTGAAACATATTCTTCTAGGTTAACTTTAGCAGGATATTTCCCTAACGATACAATGTTCTTATAAACCTCTCTTTTATGTAATGGAATGGATCCATCTTCACTTTCTGCATTTCTTTTATGTACTAACAAATCTTTTTCTAAAGTATCTGCCAATTTTTTATCTTCTTCAATGTCTTTTGAACCAGGATAGGGTGTCCGCCCTGTATACATTCCAAACTGTGGAATACGTATAGATTGATTCTGAGTTTGATCGTCAAAGACCTCCTTAAATTTTCCGTCAGGATCTCCAATCATTTTACGCAAGCGACCTACTTGATCTGATACTAATGCATTCATAGGATATAAAATAATCGTACGAATTCCCCGTTGTTCCCAACTTATTTTATCTTCACATGCCTCTTTAATCAAATTACTTATCATGGGCCACATAAAACATTCAGTTTTACCTGAACCGGTTCCTGTTGCTACAAATAAATCCTTATCTTGATAAAATGTTTCAAGTGCTTTGATTTGATGAGAATAAGGATTTTTATACACCCCAAGATTTTGCTTACTTAAAGATAATAAGATTTCCTTAACATGTTGAGGTATATAGGGACTGTTATTAATACCATCATACATAACCTTATATGCTGGATTAGCTTCTATGTAAGGGGCTTGATATAAGGTATAGGTATTTTCTAATTCTTCTTGACATGCAGCTCTTAGTGCACTATTTTTACCTAGATAAACTGTTTTCACATATTCAACAATTTTACTTTTCAGTGCCTCATGTATGCTCTGTAAATCATACTTACTCATAAGTATCCTCCTCTATTTTAATGTGTAGATTTATAAATAGATAACCTATATAGTCTAATAAACTTTTGTCAAATAGTAAGGTGTTTAAATCAGTGATATTTGTTTTAGGCCATCCTAATGCTAATAAAATAGACTCTTCTTTTTTAGGTAACTTTGAATATAATTTAATTTCAAATAAATCATTAGTTGAATATATAGTTATTTTCATATTTACAGGATTATTAGCCTTAGCTCGAAGTCCATAAAGAATTCTTCGAACTTCTAAATGGTCTTTAAAATAAGGTGCCAAAGGGGAGGTATATACGCTATTACCCATACGTTTTACAGCAAAATAATTATAGCCTTGGGTTTGCTCGATGTAATGTCTACCTAGGGTAACATCACCATCTTTTACGTTAGGTGTATTTTTCCAACAGGCTGATAAGTTTTTGGAGCAGGTGACATCAAAATATTGGTTGTCATTCTTACAAGTTGTTTCATGCCAACGGAGTTCACCGTAAAAATTATCTGTATACTCCACAGCATCCGAAGTTCTAAAAAAATAAGGAAGCTCATCATATGATGTTAAAGTTATATGAGGGGTATATATTAGCCACGATAGCCCTGAGGAATAGCCATGCTTAAAATGACCTCTTAACCCTTCAGTATATTGTAATTGATTTCCAATAGGTATCTCTTTATATGCAGGTAATCCGATATAATAATTTTTTTCTATATCTAATAGGTGCCCACACTCTACTAATCTTTTAATAATTATTTGTATAGGTGAATTGTTTTCGTTGAGTGGTTGGTACCAAGCTTGGGCTAAAGGATAAATACTTAAAAACTCTTGTAAAATCCTAGATCCACGTGTTGTGAGGTGTATTTTACTTATACTACTAGTAGCTATTTGCTCATCAAATGACGTATCTAATGTAATCATTTTTAACCAAAAGGACATAGCAGAATAAATAATTCTTGCTTGATAATGCCCTATTTCTTCATGTGAGTAAGATTTTAACTTTAAATCTTTTTGTATAGCATTTAAAATATCTAGAGCACTCATATTAAGCTCCTTTCATCAAGGTATGTAAAAGTTGCTGTTGACGATCTTCTAATAGTGGAGAAAGATTAATAGAAAGAATATCCTCTTTTTCGGATTGGCTACAAAGAGCTATTAACTCTAACAAGAGAATAGTATTAATATTTGAGGCATTAAAATATTCATGACAAATACACATAATCTCTGCATATCTGAGTCTATGTATTTTTGAAATATTTAAGTCTCTACATAGAATAGAAACATCTTTTGCTACAGAGCTAATTGCTTTTTCACTAATAATAACCTCAAAATCACAGATAGAAAATTTGCTATATAAGAGCTCATCCTGCTTTGGATAATTAATAATTTCTTCTAAATTAAAATAACGAAGGAAATTCCAAAAACCTCTGTTTAGAATAGATATATTCTCAGAATCATTTAAGGCAAAAATAAGCACCTTGTCAGTGCAATCTCTTACAAGAGAAACACATAGATTTTCTGTTAAGCTGTCTAATGCATTTTCTATTAAGATAACTTTTGCAGTTGACTCTTTAATAAGTTTAGTAAGTTCTAATAAATCATTGTAACCACTAGGCAAGGTAATAACTTGACTAGAACTTGCTTCAATTACAGCAGAGGCCGCATTGGCAAAATTTCTTGCAAAGTATGCAGGTACAACGATTCCCATATGTGTATACAGAGTAGCAATTAATGCTTGAGCAACTTCAAAAGAATACTCCGATTGAATACCTATTGCCTGGAAGTTGTCAGATAAGTCTTCTAGTAATACTTCTAGGCTATCGAGTACATCAGGTGTACTAAGTAAAGTTGGATTTTGAGCATTATTTATTATAATATTGGAAGATGCCTTGGTAGCATCATTCTTATATGAAAACGTCGAGTTAAGCGTTTTAAATAAGGCAGATGTTGATATTTGTTTAACAATATTGCTTTCAAAGTCCTTAAGTTCTTGAGCAATCTCAATTTTAAGTTGTTGTTGTTGTTTTAATAATACCTCTAGATTTGTATCTAGTGTATCAATCTGCCTGCTCAAATCTTGTTTCTTTTTTAGTAAACTTAAGGTTTCAGTTTGTAGTTGTGATACTTTTGTTTTTGCTGTATCAATAGCTATATTTAAGGTATCTCTCTCTAAACTTTTTTGCGAAAACCATAGAGATTTTACTGTTTCTAGACATTTTGAGTATACTTCTTCCGAATGATATAGATAACTTTCTATCACAACATTGATGTCTTGATTTGTAATAAAGTAATTGCTAATATCTTTTTGGCAGTTTTCAAGTGATTTAATTATATGATCAAAGCTATATCCAGTAACACTAAAAAATTCTTTAATTGCTATTTGATCGGTTAAAGCTCCATGAATGAGATTAAGTATACTTTTGATTTCACCATTAGAATAGCTAAGTACTGCCTTTTGTTGTTTGATATATCTATTTAAGAACAAAGGTATATATTCACTGATATCTCTTAAATAAAACTTTTCTTTTGTAGGTGGCAAGTATGTAAAACAATAAAAAAATCTTGTTTTAGCTTTTTCCGTAAACGATATACTAATGTTTACATCAGCTGTATCTAGTACATCACTTTTCTTAATTAAATTCATTTTAAAATAATGCTGTGTATGAATCATATCAGCAGTATTAGCTGGTAGTTTATAAATGTGATTAATATTTTGGAAATTTCTCTTACTACATTCTAAAACTATATACTCATCTTCAGTACTACCTATTACAAGTAATAAATTATCTGAAATGCCTTCTGACATTACAAAACCTTTATTTAATATATCTTGAATAACTTTTGAATCATTTATAATACATAAATCTAATTCTTCTAAAAAGATAACCTCATAAAAAGGCGTATTATCAATTTTTGAAGCTGTTCGTGGATAGGAATCTATCCACCATTCTCTTACTTGTACACCTATGCTAGATACTTCATGATGTTTAAACCCTATATGCTTAGGATGATAATCTTCAATCTTTTGTGATTCATACTGAGTGGGATATACTGCTTTCACAAATTGATTTTGATATAAATCTGCAATACGAAATGTTATATACTTGCTTGTATCCTTATAATTAGGGTAACTAATACATAATGAATATCTAGTTTCCATTACCTTGTCCTCCTTTTATTTGATAAATAGTTATTTAGTACTTTTAGTGAGCCTATTGGAATAGTCCCTTCGATAATGTAGCTTTTTATAATTTGCATACTTTTTGGATGCTCTTTAAAATCAGATAGGATACTTCTAACCCATATAGGTGTACTTATTTTGGGTAAAACCCCTTTAGATAACAAAAGATACAGTTTGCTGTCTGACATATGTGTTTCAAGAGGCATTTCTTTGGTAAAGCCCCAATAACCCATCTGGATATTTCCTGAATATAAAAATAATTCATCTCCAAATGTAATATCAACTATACTAACATGATTTATTGAATGTAGTTGATATGTTATAAATAGTTGTCCAGATTTCTTATGATATATTGTGGCTTTAAAGTTGCTAGAGGCCTTAAGGTGTCCAGCAGGAGGTAATACAGTATGCACACCTTGTGATATTACTATGCCTTTTTCATCAATTAAAGTAACATGTGGCTCAAATCCTCTCGGTTGAATAAAGTTATTAGAAACAAAGGTGATATTCCCACCAAATTTTCGATCTACACTAATGGGTGTTTGTGGCATAATAAAAATGCAGAAAGTTGCAGCGTAAAAATGCATATCTGATGGCATAATAAAAGAGACACTTGTTAACAACCATTAAACCTTGTTATTGTATAAGTGACTAAACTTTTACAAT
>JAEYNQ010000257.1 GCA_023412455.1 Bacillota bacterium | reverse complement strand
TGTACAAGCGCATCTACACGATTTAATACGTCCTTTGTTACACCTACTGCTGCTCCCGCTAAAAGACGGCCTTGAGAGTCTTTAGCTGCTTGTGGGTACATAATGGCTTTTTCAATATCTTTAATGGTAATAAGCCCTTTTAAGTTACCTTCTGCATCTACAATAGGTAATTTTTCAATACGATGATCCGCAAGAATCTTCTTAGCTTGAAGTAAATCCGTACCTTCTGGAGCTGTAATAAGATTTTCGCTTGTCATTACCTCTTTGATTTGACGATTGTGGTTAGTTTCAAAGCGCAAATCACGGTTGGTTAGGATGCCTACTAGTTTAGTACCTTCTGTAATAGGTACCCCAGATATTCTGTACTTTGCCATTAATTCATTGGCTTCATAAACGTAATGCTCAGGAGATAAGAAAAAGGGATCTGTAATAACACCATTTTCTGAACGTTTTACTTTGTCTACCTCTTCTGCTTGTTGTTCAATAGACATATTTTTATGAATAATACCTATACCACCTTGACGGGCAATAGCTACTGCCATTCTAGCCTCTGTAACGGTATCCATACCCGCACTCATAAAGGGAACATTGAGTGTGATTTTCTTTGTAAGCTTGGTATTTAAGGTAACTTGATGAGGTAAAACATTTGAATAGTTAGGTACTAAAAGTATGTCATCAAATGTAATGCCTTCTTTTAAAATTTTTGACATTTTCTGGCCTCCTGAGATTATAATTCTAATGGAAAAGTAAAATTGAAATATGAACATTATAATTATATTAATAGTTTTTGTACACTTTATCATATCTTTTCACCTATTGTCAAGATATGTACTGCATCCTTAAAATAATTGTTTATTTTGTCTTTCCAATGCTGAATTTTAAGGTATTTGTTGTAAATAATAAGGACTAGCTCCTTTTTACCTGTAGGATCTCTTCTATTGTTTGATATAAAGGGGATATATATTCTCCATATCCTATAGCATTTTTAAGCCTCTTATCTACTTTCTCCTTGATGAGTATTAATAAAACTGTCCTAAACCAGTCTATATGCTACAATTAAAAAGCTGTCCTAAGTCAGTCTATAGGCTACAGATGCTCTGCATCCCTTGCTCACATATACTGTCTTAGAACAGCTTTATATTGCTTTTCGTTTATTACTTAAAACTTTCTTACTTTATTAGGTGCTTGTCTATAAAGCTCATTTAAGAAAGTATCATTTGGTGTAATAAGAATTTTACAAAGTGTATTGTCTTGAGAAGTAATTATAGCATAAGTATTCTTATTATTGCCATTATCACTGCAGTTAATAAGCTTATTGAAGCGCTCGAGTTCCCCTTTACTATTCCTATCTTCAATACTGGCCATAATCTGTATTTTTTTCATATCTACTGTTGTAATTCTTTTTCTTTTTGATCGATTATAAATCACATCAATATCCATCTCATTATTGGTTAATGTGTACTCATATTCTTTGTTAAACCTGATGATGAAGGTTCCTGCTCCAAAAAGAATAATTAAAATAATAACGGGCCCTAAAAAAGCACCTCCAAATAAAAAAGCTATAATAACAAGGATTGCTGCTACTCCTACAATCAATGCCTGCATAAGTGCATCTTTAACTGACTTCTTTTGCTTAATAAGATATTCTTTAAATATATCTGCCATAATTTTTGCCCTCTCTTAGCTTATATTTAGGAGTCTCCCCCTACCCTTATTATGTATCTCATTACTATTAAAGTTACTATAAAATACCTGATTTTTCAATATGTAAGCTATTTAATTTTGTTGTTATTGCTTTTTACCATTTATTGTAATATTCTAAATAATATGTTGATTATATCAATTTACTTATTTAAGGAGGTTTTTCACTTGGATATTATGTTTCTTGTCAAAGCAGCTCTTTTAGGCCTTGTAGAAGGGATAACGGAATTCTTACCTGTCTCTTCAACAGGACATCTAATTATCTTTTCTAATCTTATCCATTTTTATAATAATGCAGATAAAGCCTATGTAGATATGTTTAGTATGGTCATCCAGTTAGGTGCTATTTTAGCTGTGGTTGTCCTTTATCGAAAAAAAATTATGGATACTCTTATTCATCTTTTCCCTAGCCGACAAATCTCTTTTACACAATCAGGCTTTTACTTTTGGCTAATGATTCTTATTTCTTGCCTTCCTGGTGGTATCGTCGTTATGCTTTTTAACTCCTCCATTAAAGAAAAATTCTTTAATCCACTTACTGTAGCTACTGCCTTATTAGTAGGTGCCTTCCTTATGCTCTTTGCAGAAAGTAAACTCTCTATCAAACAAGATACTCCTCTTGAACATACTCTTATTACTCCTAAAAAAGCACTTATAGTTGGGCTTTTACAAGTCCTCTCTATTATTCCAGGTATGTCTCGTTCCGCTTCTACAATCATTGGTGGTTGGCTAGCTGGCTTCTCAACTGTAGCTGCTGCAGAATACTCCTTTTTCTTAGCTATCCCTGTTATGTGTGGTGAAACTGTACTTAATCTTTTAGAAATACAAGGTAAACTCACTCCCATGCAAGGCTTATCCTTAGGCATAGGCTTCTTTGTTTCTTTTGTAGTTGCACTCATTGTTATGGATTCTTTTATTGGCTTCTTAAAGAAAAAATCCATGTCTGCCTTTGCCATCTATCGCATAATCTTTTCCTTTATTGTTCTAGGCTGCGGTGTACTGGGGCTTTTCTAGATTCCATTATACCTAAAAAATATGTAGGTTATGTAAAATTTCACACTTAAAAAGGGCTAATCCCTGTTCATCATGTAATGAATAGGAATTAGCCTTTTATTGTATGCCTTTTAAAAACAAGGCTTGTTTTTTACGAATGGGGTGGGATTACATCATACCCATTCCGCCCATACCACCCATGCCACCTGCAGGCATAGCCGGCTCATCTTTCTTAATGTCTGCTACGATGCATTCTGTTGTTAAGAAAGTAGCAGCTACAGAAGTAGCATTTTGAAGAGCACTTCTTGTTACTTTAGTTGGGTCAATAATACCGCCTTCAATCATATCTACATATTCTTCTGTCAATGCGTTAAAGCCCATACCTTTTTCAAGTTCAGCTACTTTATTGATTACAACTGCTGGTTCAAGACCTGCATTAGCAACGATTTGGCGAAGTGGTGCTTCAAGAGAAGAAAGGATAATACGTACACCTGTCTTTTCGTCACCCGTTGTTGTTTCTAATAACTTAGCCACATCTTTTGCTACGTGAATATAAGTACTTCCACCACCTGCAATGATCCCTTCTTCTACAGCTGCACGTGTGGCTGCAAGAGCATCTTCAATACGAAGTTTTCTTTCTTTCATTTCTGTTTCAGTAGCTGCACCAACTTTAATAACAGCTACACCACCTGCAAGTTTTGCAAGTCTTTCTTGAAGTTTTTCTTTATCAAATTCAGAAGTTGTTTCTTCGATTTGATGACGAATAAGAGTAATTCTATTTGCAATTTCTTCTTTGTTGCCAGCACCGTCAACAATTACTGTGTTTTCTTTGCTTACTTTAATGCTAGCTGCGCGGCCAAGCATATCAATGGTTGCTTCTTTAAGGTCTAAGCCTACTTCTTCAGAGATTACTGTACCACCTGTAAGTGTTGCAATATCTTGAAGCATTTCTTTTCTTCTATCTCCAAAGCCTGGTGCCTTAACAGCTACACAGTTAAAGGTTCCACGAAGTTTATTAACAACTAAAGTAGCAAGTGCTTCACCTTCTACATCTTCAGCAATGATCAGAAGACGAGAACCTGTTTGAACGATTTGTTCAAGCACTGGTAAAATATCTTGGATATTTGTGATTTTTTTATCTGTAATTAAGATATATGGATTTTCAAATACAGCTTCCATTTTTTCTGTATCTGTTACCATGTAAGCTGATAAGTAACCACGATCAAATTGCATACCTTCTACTACATCAAGCTCTGTGGTCATTGTTTTTGACTCTTCTACAGTAATAACACCATCATTTGATACTTTTTCCATAGCATCAGCAATGAGAGTCCCTACTTCATCATCACCGGCAGAAATAGCAGCAACACGTGCAATATGATTTTTGCTATTAACATTTTGACTCATGGTTTTAATAGATTCTACGGCAACAGCAGTTGCTTGTTGCATACCACGACGTATAATGATTGGATTTGCACCAGCTGCGATATTTTTAAGACCTTCTGTGATCATAGCTTGAGCAAGTACAGTTGCAGTTGTTGTACCATCTCCTGCTACGTCATTTGTTTTTGTAGCTACTTCTTTTACAAGTTGTGCACCAATGTTTTCAAATGGGTCATCTAGTTCAATTTCTTTGGCAATAGATACACCATCATTTGTGATAAGTGGTGTGCCATAGGATTTATCTAATACAACGTTACGACCTTTTGGGCCTAATGTTACTTTTACTGCGTTTGCTAATTGATCTACACCTGATTGAAGTGATTGTCTTGCTTCCAATCCAAAACGAATTTGTTTTGCCATTGTTATAACCTCCCTATTTGTGTTTAAAGTATTATTATTCTACAATTGCTAAGATATCGCCTTGTTTAACGATAACATATTCTTTTTTATCTATAGTAACTTCTGTCCCTGCATATTTAGAATAGATAACTTTGTCGCCTTCCTTAACTTGCATTTCGACTTTTTCACCATCTACGATGCCACCAGGTCCTACTGCTACAACAACTGCTTCTTGTGGTTTCTCTTTTGCTGCACCTGTTAAGATAATACCTGATTTTGTTTTTTCCTCTGCTTCAAGATGTTGAATAACAACTCTATCACCTAATGGTTTTAAGTTCATAAAGAAAGACCTCCCTTTATTCTAATTTGATTTTATTTTGTTAGCACTCACCTTTATGGAGTGCTAATGATATTTATAATATTATGGTAATTTTTTTATTTATGCAAATGTGATTTTG
Source organism: Bacillota bacterium (assembly GCA_023412455.1). Classification (GTDB taxonomy): domain Bacteria; phylum Bacillota; class Clostridia; order Lachnospirales; family Cellulosilyticaceae; genus Sporanaerobium. The sequence continues at coordinate 5,771 of JAEYNQ010000257.1, read as the reverse complement.
CCCAGATTTTCTCTCTTTTAGTCGTGTTTTTTTCATTTTTTTAATATATCTTTTGTTTTTATCTGTTCTCTTTTATTTTTACTTATTTACTCTGTTTTTTGTCCATTATTACTTGTCTTACCTTATATTTTATTTTACTTAAATAGGGCATTTTCTCGTGCATAGTAAAATAGATATTGTTGGGCATAGCCCCTTAAATCTCCAAAGTAGTTTTGAGCAAACTTTTGAATCTCTTGAATGGTTACTGTCTTCCCCTCAAAGTAAAGGCCTTCCATCACTCGTTTAATCCAAACATCAGTGGGAAAGAGTTCCATTTTAGAATAAGCAAAAAGTAAAATGCAATCTGCTACTTTAGGCCCTACTCCTTTAATTTTCATGAGTTGTGCCTTTGCTTCTTCTACTGGTAATCCATAGAGCGCATTCAGCAAAATATCACCATTTAGTACCTTTTGGCAAGCATCCATAATATAGGGCGCACGAAAGCCTACTTTACAAGCTCTTAGTGTCTCCTCTGTTGCTCTTCCTAATTCTTTTGGGGTAGGAAATGTAAAATAGCAATGCTCTTCTCCATCCACTTCATTAATAGGAAAGCCAAATTGTTGTGTAAGGTTCTTAATACAAGCCTTGATGTGAGGGATAGCTTTGTTTTGGGAGATAATGAAGGAGATCAGCATTTCCCAAGGGTCCTGTCTCAAGAGCCTTATACCCTTTCCAAAGGCCACTGCCTTTTGCATGTGTTCATCCTTCTGTGAAAGTACTGTAGCGATCTTTTGATAGTCCGTGTTTAAATCAAAATAATCATTCCATATATCTTCTACCTCACTCACATTACTATAGTGTATGAGTACACTACTACTATCCGGTTGCTGCGTAATCTTAATCAGTCTTTGCTTAGCAATCAATAAATAGCTACTTTGTGAAATGGCCTCAAAACGAAAAACTTGACCACTTTCTAATATTTGCTTAATATCAAAATGATTTAAGTGTTGAAGCATTACGACATTTTTCATACTCTCACACCCTCTTTTTTCATTACTTTAAGTATTATTTCCACAATAAGGAATACTAAACATCTTTTTATTATGAATTACCTTATCCTATGTTATAATTATTATAAAAACACTAGAGGCGGTTTTCAAATGAAAGAGACTATTTATACAATACCTTTAACCGATGCATTTCAATCTGGGGACGAATGCCCTTTTTGCTATATTTACCGTAACCTAGAACAGGATGCTCTTTCTTTTATATTGGGTTGTGCTTATATGGAAGATGATATACGTGAGCAAACTGACCAAATAGGTTTTTGTAAAGAACACTATAAAAAAATGTATGACTACGGAAATCGTCTAGGAACGGCCCTCATGCTTCATACCCACTATAAAGCTTTAGAAAAAGAATTAAAAGCTAAAATGGATGCCTTCTCTCCTTCTAATAAGAGCTTCTTTTCTATGTTTAAAAAAACAAAAAATCATGAAGAAGCAGAAAAAGAGACACTGTCTCAATGGATTAAAACAAAAGATAAAAGCTGTTATATCTGTGAGCGCATTGATTCTAATTTTAATCGCTATATGGATACCTTTTTTTATCTCTATAGCCATCAGCCAGATTTTAAGCAGCTTTTTTTAGACTCTAAAGGCTTCTGTGTTTCTCACTTTGGTGATTTAATGGCTTTAGCTGAAACCAAGCTTAATGCTTCCCAAAAAGAAAGCTTCTATCCCCTTCTTTTTTCCAAAATGGAAGAGAACCTAAAGCGTATCGAAGAAGACTTATCCTGGTTCATTGATAAATATGATTACAAAAATCAAGATGCCCCCTGGAAGAATTCAAAAGATGCTATTCCAAGAGGCATCCAAAAACTGGTAGGCACTTACGTCCAAGACCTCCCCTTCAAAGAAAAATAATTAGGGACAGGTCATTCCTTATTGACCTTGTTTAATTAGGGACAGGTCATTCTTTGTACTTCGAGACGGATTCTTTATTGGGGACGGGTCATTCTTTATCTTTATTGGTCTTCTATTTACCTAGAGATGAACTTTTCTTTAAAGAACTTCATGGCTTGAATAATAACAGTAGGTATAAAAGCTAGTGCATAAAAAGTAGCTATCTGTTCTCCTGTTAAAGGAGCTATGCTAAATAATGACTGGCAAGCTGGAATCCATAATAAGGCATTTAATAGCCCTACACCTATTACAAAGGCTAAAATGGAGAAGGTATTTGTCATTAAGCCTAATTTGAAAATCGATTCCTTCCCTCTACAGTTAAAACCGTGAAAGAGTCGGGCTAAGCAAAGAACTGCGAAAGCCATTGTACTTGCTGTTTCAGTATTACCTGTCTCTAAACCTTTGTAAAAAGCAAGTAGGGTACAAACCGCTAGAAGGGTTCCTTCTATAAGAATGCTTTTTAGAAGCTCCTTACTTAGAATGCCTCCTTTAGTCTGCCTTGGTTTTTGATTTAAAAGAGCATCCGTTCCTTGTTCCATTCCAATAGCTATGGCGGGTAGACTATCTGTTACTAGATTAATAAAGAGTAACTGTACAGGTGCAAAGGGCACCGGTAAAGCCAATAATGAGGTATAAAGTACTGTTAATATCCCTGCTGTATTTCCTGATAATAAAAAGTGAATAGCATTTTGGATATTCTTATATACATTACGTCCATTGGCTACAGCCTTTATAATCGTTGCAAAATTATCATCTGTTAAAATCATCGCTGCTGCATCTTTGGAAACTTGTGTTCCAGTTATACCCATTGCAATACCTATATCTGCTTTTTTAAGAGCCGGTGCATCATTTACACCATCTCCTGTCATGGCTACTATATGTCCTTTTTGTTGCCATCTATTAACGATACGTATCTTATGCTCAGGTGAAACTCTGGCATAGACGGCAATTTTTTCAAGCCTTTTATCTAGTTCTTCATCAGTAAGCTGATTAAGCTGCAAACCATCAATGGCTTCATCATTCTCACCTAAAATTCCTATTTGCTTAGCAATACTAGCCGCTGTAACTTTATGGTCACCTGTAATCATAATAGGCTTAATCCCTGCTTTTAAGCAATCTGCTACAGCTTGTGCAGATTCCTCTCTAGGTGGATCCATCATAGCTACTAGGCCTAGAAAAGTATAATTTTCTTCGTCCTCTCTCTGTAGTTTACATACTTCTTGGCATTCTTTATAAGCAAAACCTAATACTCTAAGCCCTGTCTTGGAGAATTCCTCATTGATTTGACGTATCTCCTTTTTTTGCTTTTCATCCATAGGCACAATACCTTCTGATGTATGATTAAAGGCCAACTTGTCTAGGAGTACATCTGGTGCTCCCTTTGTAAAAAGGATACTTTTATCTTCTATTTGGTGTAAAGTACTCATTAATTTTCTGTCTGAATCAAAGGGTATTTCCGCTATTCTACCAATCTCTTCTCTTACCTTTAACTCATCTACTCCATGCTTCTCTGCCCAATTAACCAGAGCTATTTCAGTAGGGTCACCTAACTCTTTATTTTCTAAAGTAATGGAATCATTGCAAAGAACAGAAGCTTTTATTAAATAGTCTTCCAACTTACTATCTTGTTTATATGCCCCACTTGTTCTTACATTTCCCCCATAATAAAGCTTTTTAACGGTCATTTTATTTTGAGTAAGAGTTCCTGTCTTATCTGAGCAAATAATAGATATAGCCCCTAAGCTTTCTACGGCTTTTAGTTCCTTTATAATAGCATTTTCTTTAACCATACGTTGTGTACCTAATGCTAAGACAATGGTTACAATAGAGCTTAATGCTTCAGGAATAGCGGCTACTGCTAAAGCAACAGCGAACATTAACGAATCTAATAGTGGTGTCTGTCTATATAGACTTAATAAAAAAACTACTACACAAATACTTAAAATAATCCATGCTAATTTTTTGCTAAATTCATTAAGGCTTACTTGTAATGGGGTCATTTTTTCTTGGGTATCATCCATGAGTTTTGCAATCTTTCCTAACTCTGTTTGCATCCCAGTCCCTGTAACAAGCACTTTAGCCCTACCGTAAGTAACCAAGCTCCCTGAGAAAACCATATTCTTCTGATCACCTAAAGATAGTTCTTCACTCTGTAATAATTGATCTATCTTTTCAACACCCTCTGATTCCCCTGTTAAAGAGCTCTCATTAACTTGTAGTGAAAAACTTTCTATAATACGCCCATCTGCCGCTACAATGTCTCCCGCTTCAAGTATAAGTATATCTCCTACTACTACTTGACTCGTTGGAAGTTCTGTTACTACCCCTTGCTGTAAAACTTTTGCAGAAGGAGCTGATAACGTTTTAAGGCTTTCTAAGGACTGCTGAGCTTTTAAGTGCTGAACGGTTCCTAATATGGCATTTAATAAAATAACTCCAAAAATAACTAGCGTACTCTCTCCATTTCCTACAAGTAATGAGATAATAGCTGCTATAATAAGAATTACTACTAGTACATCTAAAAATTGCTCCATAAAAATATGTAGAATTGACTTCTTTTTCTTCTCTACTAATGTGTTCTCCCCATACCTTATTAAGCGTTCTGATCGCTGATGTTCTGTAAGCCCCTCCTTGTTTGTATCAAACTCCTGATACAACTTCTCATTACTCCAATTAAAATAATTACTCATCTTCTAGCCTCCTATTTAATCCCTATATACCCTTTCAAATATTGTTAAAAATGGGAATATAAAAAGACTTCCAATATTCTTTAAAGAATCATCCTTAAAAAATATTAAAAGTCTTGTAACCAAAGTATGGTATATAGCACCAGATTATTCATCGCGTTGTTGATGTTATATTTTCTACTACTCCCTTTTAAAAAGTATTCGATTGGTAGTTCTATATTATAGGGAAAAATAAATATTGTAAAGTACTTTATTAAAAATAATAGCCTTTTAATGGAAATCTTTCTCTTATTACCTGTTTTTACTGTTCTTCTTATCTTATAATAATTTCTCCAAGGTCTTCATAATCTCAGCAATTTTTTCTTCGCCTTTATTTTCAAGACAGGCTGCCTTTACGCAATGTGTCAGGTGTTGCTCTAAAATAAGGATATTTGCCTTCTTAAGTAGGGATTGAGAAGCAATAATTTGATTAGAGATATCTATACAATAACGTTCATCTTCAATCATTTTAATAATGCCATCAATCTGTCCCCTAGCTGTTTTAAGAGACTGCATGGCTTTCTTTTTTTCTACATTCATCGTTATCCTCCCTCCCCATGGTAGGGGTATGTTTTTTTTATAGTATACCCTAAAAAATATGTTGTCAAACAAAAAAACACCTACCTATCTAGGTAAGTGCTATTTGTTAAGCCGACGATCGGACTCGAACCGATAACCTGCTGATTACAAGTCAGCTGCTCTGCCAATTGAGCCACGTCGGCATATTTAAAACTTATTACCTTTTTAGCTCAATTGTCAGAGTTCCTCTGCCTGCGAACCCACGTACGGTTCTTATAAAGCATTGAGCCACGTCGGCATATTCAAATAAAAACGTGCGCAAAAGGATTCGAACCCTCGACCTTCTGATCCGTAGTCAGACGCTCTATCCAGCTGAGCTATGCGCACATGTAATATATGATATTATACCCTAAATAAAAATAAATATGCCCGAGACCGGAATCGAACCGGTACGAGGGGTTAGCTCGCAGGATTTTAAGTCCTGTGCGTCTGCCAGTTCCGCCACTCGGGCATATAATGGTCGCTATAGGGCTCGAACCTATGACCCCCTGCTTGTAAGGCAGGTGCTCTCCCAGCTGAGCTA
>JAEYNQ010000136.1 GCA_023412455.1 Bacillota bacterium | reverse complement strand
CTAGTGCTATTCCCCCTACAATGCAGCTTTCTATGGCAATTACCTTAGCAATTTGATTTTTTTGAATGCCCATAAGCATATAGGTAGCAATCTCTTTGTAACGTTGTTTATAGAAAAAATGACTGGTGTGAAACATAAAGAAAAGCAAGGCAAAGAACAAAACAGTGCTACACATTCCTCCTGCCACCCTGGCATACTCTACTTGAGACTCCACCGCAGCAACATAGGGATTATAAGAAACGGCTAAGAAATTATAGTAGATTGCCAGTGTTATAGTGAGGACAATCATATAGAATTTATAGAGGTCTTTATTATTTTTAAATAGTAACCAAGCAACTTTATAGGCTCGCATGAGTATTCCCCCCTAATACAGCTACCATGTGCAAAATTTTATCAAAGGAATCTCTTCTATTTCCTTGACCTTCCAACCTGCCACTTAATTGTCCATCCTTAATAAAAATCACCTCATCGGCATAACTTGCTGCCCCTACATCATGAGTAACCATAATAATGGTTGTCCCATAAGCCTTTTTGACTGCTTTGAAGCACTCTAGTAGCTCTGTAGTAGCCTTTGAATCCAGTGCTCCTGTTGGTTCATCTGCAAATAAAATCTTAGGACTAATAATAAGTGCTCTGCAAACAGCTGCTCTTTGCCTTTGCCCACCTGATAGTTGATAAGGGTATTTATCTAATTGGTCTTGGATTCCCAAAAGCGTCGCCAAGCTTTCTATTTTCTCACTGATTATAGCAACCTTCTCATTACTTAATGTGAGTGGCAAGGCAATATTATTTCTAATAGTCATATTATCTAACAAGTTAAATTCCTGAAAGACAAAACCAATAAACTGCCCCCTAAAACGAGAAAGCTTTTTTTCATTTAATTGTCCCATATCCTGCTCATCAATGAAAATCTGACCAGAAGTAGGTAAATCAATAGTAGAAAGCACATTTAATAGGGTTGTTTTTCCTGAACCAGAGGGGCCCATAATAGCTACAAACTTTCCCTCTTCAATTTGAAAATTCAAATTAACTAATGCCTTGCACTCTATACCTTTTCCTACATAGGTTTTACAGAGTTCACGTACTTCAATGATGTTTTTCATCTTCTTTCCTCCTACTAATCCTTAACTTCTATTGTTATTTCCATTATAAAAAAACACCCTAAACGCTTCTATCGTTTAAGGTGACATTTCAGCTATTTAAAGTGACATTTTTGTCATTGTAAAAACACTCTTAGGAGGAGCTGTGTCTTGCTCTTGATGTTCTTGAAGCCGTATATAATCTGAATGCTTATAAAAAAACACTCTAAATGCGGTATAAATCCCTTGTTCACTCTCTACACTAATGTCCATATTTAATACCTCAGCCATGCGTTTGGCATAATATAAACCCATGCCTGTTGCCTTAGTATTGAGTCTACCATTACTTCCGGTATACCCTTTGTCAAAGACCCTTCCTAACTCCTCCTTAGCAATACCTATTCCATTATCTCTAAGGCAAATGGAGTAAGCCTTCTCATCCTCTTCACTGACTATTTCTACCTCGCCACCTACATTTGTATATTTGCTACTATTATTAAGGATTTGAGACAAAATATAGAGTACCCACTTTTGGTCATTAAGTACCTCATAAGCTTTTACCTGTACCTGAATTTCAATATTCTTATTCACAAAAAACTCTGTATTTTCTTTGATTGCCTTTTTTAAAACGTCTTGAATTTGAAAATACTCCGCTTTGATGTCTTCATTATAATGATTCGCCCTTGCTACATGAAGCATTTGACCTACCTGAAACTTCATTTGCTCTAGCTCATACCCCAGCGTTTCTCTTTCCTCAAGAGGTATCCTCTTTACAACCATTTCACAAACAGCAAGTTTTACCTTTAAGTCATGTACAATCTGAGTGGTGTAGTCTGTCATATTCTCTAACTTTTCCTTGTAATACATGATATCTTGTCCAAGCTTTTCTTTTTCATAAAGCATCACTTTTTTCATGAGGGCCATCTCTGGCAACCCTTTATTTTGTTGTAAGGTTTCTTCTAACCTTTTCTTTTGTTTTATAAGTAACTTAAGTTTTTTGTATTCCTTGGCTAACTTAAAATAATGATAGCTCATACTACTTACAAAGATCAGAAGGCATAAGACATCCATATAAACTAGATCGCCATAATACTGGTCCTCTCTAAGGCTCACCACAAAAATGATATTGACAATAGCCATGGCACTCACAAATCCTATTAGCAAAGGAGCTTCGCGTCTTAGATAATCCTTTAGTTTCATGCCAGGCTATACCCTATCCCTTTCTTAGTAGTAATCATGTCATGAAGTCCTACTTCCTCCAACCTTATTCTTAAACGGTTTACATTAACTGTCAGTGTATTTTCATTAACGTAAACCTCCTCATCCCAAAGTGCCTTCATCATTTCATTTCTTGAAACGACCTGTCCCTTATTTTCTAAAAGTAACTTTAAAATTTTAAATTCATTTTTGGTAAGCTCTAGGACTTCGTTATTATAAGTCAGTGTCATTTCTTCTAGATGAAGCTTCATGCCTTTATAAGTCATACAGAGACTCTCTATACTCGTTATTTCATAGCTTCTACGCACAATAGCCTGGAGCTTGGCCACCAAAACATTGCTGTCAAAAGGCTTTTGAATATAGTCATCTCCCCCACTATTCATAGCCATAACAATATCCATACTACTCTCTCTAGAAGAAAGAAAAATAATAGGTACCTTCGTTATTTCTCGTAACCTTTTACACCAATAAAAGCCGTCAAAATAAGGCAGGTTAATATCTAGTAATATCACCTGGGGCTGTATTTGCATGGTTTCTTCTAGAATCTGAGTAAAGTCATGGATTAAACTAACTTGATAATTCCATCCACTAAGTAACCGTCTGAGTTCTTCAGCCATTAAGCGATCATCTTCAATAATTAAGATTTGATACTGATCTACCATTATATCCTCCTTTAGGCCAGCTTATATCCTCTATGCCTGCTATTTTTTATTGTCCCATTATAGTATGTTTGTGTTAAATCCCAAGCTCCCTTTTGATTCTGCTCATTTTATGCTATCCTAAATTAAATACATATTAAGGATATTCTAAAGCACTGCTATAAATATCTTACTATTATAAGAAAAGAGAAAAAGAAGCTATGTACTCAAACTTATTCAAAGAACTCTCTATAGACTGTCAAAAATGTAGTGGTTTATGTTGTGTTGCCTTATACTACTCAAAAACAGATGGCTTTCCTGAAGACAAGCCTGCTAATGTCCCTTGTAAACATCTTGAACCTCATTTTAAATGTGCTATTCATTCCCAATTATTTGAGAAAAATTTAAAAGGTTGCCTCATATATGAATGTTTTGGCGCAGGACAAAAAGTTACTCAAATGTATACGGGTATAGGCAATTGGTCTACAAGCCCCACTTTAAGAAAAGAAATATATGAAGTATTCTTAACTATTAGGGAACTCCATCAGATGTGTTGGTATCTTATACAAGGGTTGAATATGAACACATCATCAGAAGTAAATAAGGAAATTACATTGCTTATAGAAGAAAATAGACAAATAGCCCATCAAGAACCTCACAAATTACTAAAGTATGACTTATACGACTACAGGACAAGAACAAATAACATCCTTCACCTATTAACAGAAAAAAACGCCAAATCTTCCAGTAAAAGTCCTAAAAGTTTTTTTGGTAAAAATTTTAGAGGTAAGAATCTAGATGGTGAAAATTTTAGTATGTCTTATTTAATTGCCTCAAATTTAGAAGGATGTAGTTTAAAAGGCACTAATTTTTTAGGGGCAGATATGAGAGATGCCATTGTAAAAAACACCGATTTAAGTAAAAGTTTATTTTTAACACAAATGCAAATCAACTCCACAAAAGGTAATTCTACTACTAAACTTCCCTTCTACTTATCTCCACCGGCTAGTTGGATTTAAAGATTTAATACCTCCTGCTATCTTTCCCAATT
>JAEYNQ010000134.1 GCA_023412455.1 Bacillota bacterium | reverse complement strand
AGAAGAGAAATGGACAGGGAAGATTCTAGACCAAGAAATGGTGGATGTAGGCTATATTTTAGAACTATAATATGGGGAAGTGGACTAGCAAGCTAGAAAAGTTCTACTTTTCAACCAAAGTAGAACTTTACTAGCCTATAAAAAAAGACTATTGGGGAGAATAGTCTTTTTTTATGTTTGTTTATTGTAATGGGGAGAAAAGAAGAATAAGTTTTCTTCTTTATGAGATGATTATAGAGTAGGAAGATGTAGAAATTATGTTTATTTTTCTTTTTTATAGAGAGGCATTGCGACATGGAGAAGCTTCTTGTAAGATAGAAAAGAAAGTGATAGGAAGTGGTTTAGAGGTTTAAGAAATACAAATACTAAAGTGATAAATAAGAGAATATAAAGGAGTTTATAATGTTACATGCATTTTCAAGAACAGAAATGTTAATTGGTACAGAGGCGTTAGAAAAGCTAAAGAAAAGTACAGTAGCCGTATTTGGTGTAGGAGGTGTAGGCTCTTATGCAGTGGAAGCTTTAGCTAGGAGTGGAGTGGGTAAACTTGTTTTAGTGGATTATGATGAAGTTTGCTTAACGAATATTAATCGGCAGCTTCATGCCACTTATGAAACCATTGGTAAGTCAAAGGTAGAGCTTATGAAAGAGCGGGTTAAGGCTATTAATCCAGACTGTGAGGTAGTAGCCTTTAAAGCCTTTTATACACCAGAAACAGCAGAAGAACAGCTATTACCTGATTATGATTATGTCGTAGATGCCATAGATATGGTGTCCTCAAAGCTTCATTTGATAGAACGTTGTCAGATGCTCCATATTCCTATTATATGTGCTATGGGAGCCGCTAATAAAATGGATCCAACAGCCCTGAGGGTTACGGATATTTACAAGACTAGTATGTGCCCATTAGCTAAGGTGATGCGTAGTGAATTAAGAAAACGAGGGGTTAAAAAATTAAAGGTGGTTTATTCTACAGAGCAGCCCTTGAAGCCCTTAAGCCTTGAAGGGGGCTGTCCTGAGACTTGCCACTGTGAAAATAAGGATGCAACCAAGATAGAAAAGAGACAGACACCAGGTTCTATTTCTTTTGTACCATCTGTAGCAGGACTTATTTTAGCAGGAGAAGTCATCAAGGACTTGATTGAGTATGGAAAACAAGAAGGAAGATAGGGAAAAGGGTATGAGAGAATGAGAACATATTAAAAGGCACCTAACATGAGGTGCCTTTTAAACTATCGATTTAAACGTTTGTTAAGATCTGTTTGGCGGTCGTTTGAAAGTTTTAAGAAATCTTTCATAAGATTTTCAAAGCTTTCTTGTGGGCTTTCCTTTTTTTGTGGTTTTGAAGTCGGTCTATTTTCTCTATTGGCTTCTTTAATAGAAAGAGAAATTTTGCCTTTCTCGCTGTCAATAGATAAGATTTTTACTTTTACTTGGTCCCCCACTTTAATAGCATCATTAATATTACTTAAATAACCTTGTGTAATGTGCGAGATATGAACAAGGCCTTGAGTAGTTCCATCCAATGAAATAAATGCACCGAATGGTTTGATGCCTGTTACAGTCCCTTCAATGATTTGACCTACTTGAAATTTTTCCGACATGACAACACTCCTATTAGAATAGATAACGCTTATAGTATACACAATTTTTTACAGCATGTATAGTGATTTAAAAAATAATTCGTTAATAATAGGCATAAAAATATGATATAATAAAGAGTAATGCATTGTAGAGCAGAGGAGGTGGAAAGCATGCTACCCAGTCAGTATAAATGGCAATATAAAGAGTCTCAAAAAGAAGGCTCCTTAATAGAAGAGATTTTGTATGGAAGAGGTCTATTGGACAAAGAGGATGTTGACCACTTTTTGATTCCTAAGAAAGAGAATCTTCATTCGCCTTATCTTTTAAAGGATATGGATAAAGCCGTAGAGCGTTTGATCCAGGCGTATAAGGAAGAGGAACATGTGGTTATATATGGTGATTATGATGTGGATGGCATTACAAGCACATCAATTCTTTATTTGTTTTTAAAGAAACTAGGTTATAAAGTATCTTATTATATTCCTAATAGACAAACAGAAGGGTATGGCTTAAATGAGGGAGCTCTGGCTCAAATAAGGGAATATGCTAAGCTGGTTGTAACAGTGGATACAGGAATCGCAGCCAATAAAGAAGCAGACTTTGCAAAAAGCATGGGGATGGATTTAATTATTACAGACCATCATGAGTGCCAAGAGGTCTTGCCAAATGCCTATTGTATTATCAACCCTAAGAGAAAGGATAGTGACTATCCCTTTGATGCCTTAGCAGGGGTAGGTGTAACCTTTAAGTTAATACAAGCACTTGCTAGTGAAATGAGAAAGGAAGAGCTTGTTTGGGAATATGTGGATATTGTAGCTTTAGGTACAGTTGCTGATGTAGTTCCTTTAATAGGAGAAAACCGTATCATTACTTCTTTAGGGTTTCAAAAGATGCAGAAAAATCCCAATCTTGGTTTAGGGCAACTTTTAGCTCTTGTAGGTGATGGAAATAAAGAAGAAAAGATGACTTCTAATAAGGTAGCCTACCAGATAGGACCACGTATTAATGCTGCAGGACGACTCAGTGATGCTAAAATAGGTGTAGAGCTTCTAACGACTACTAACCTTGAAAGAGCAAAGGAATTAGCAAGAGCTTTAGATGATGAAAATCGTAAGCGACAAGAAATGGAAGCAGAGATTTTATTACAGGCTGAAGCCTATATTTCTAAGGAAGTCGATAGGGAAAAGGATAAAATAATTGTTGTAGTAGGTAAAGGATGGCATCATGGTGTCATTGGTATTGTGGCCTCTAAGATTATGACCAAGTATTATCGACCAACTATTGTATTAACAGAAGAAGAGGGAATCCTTTCAGGTTCAGCACGTAGTGTAGAAGGATTTAATATTTTTGAAGCGATAAATAGTGCCAAACAGGAGCTTTTACGCTTTGGTGGGCATGAAATGGCAGCAGGGCTTTCGTTAGAAGTAGATAGATTAAAGGCTTTTAAAGATAAACTAGAGGCTTATACTTTAGAACATCTTGATGAAGAAATGCTTGTGCCTACTCTGGAGATTGACTTAAGATTACAAGAGAAGGATATAACACTCCATTTTTGTGAGGAGATAGAGAATTTGGAACCTTTTGGTGCAGCTCATCCTACCCCTTTGTTTTGTATTGAAGGGAAGGTAAATTATGCCCAGAAGATTGGTCAAGAAGAAAGACACCTTCGGCTAACTCTTTTAGTAGGGGAACAGTTATTTACAGGAATTGGTTTTGACAAAGGGTACTTGGCAGATTATCTTAGTGAAGGGGAGAAGGTGTTAGTGGCTTGTGAAGTGCTTAAAAATGTATGGAATAATCGCACCACCCTACAGCTACGCATAAAAGATATTCAGTCTCCAGAAGAAGAGGCTTTAAAAAGTCAATATTATCTTTCTTTAGCCCATTACTTAAATAAGCCTCAGGCGTTGGAAAAAGACACTGTAGCTCTTCGTGGTATGGATGAACCTATAGGAAATCAAGAACTGATTTATGTGTACACGGAAGAGGCCTTACTAAGAGTCTATGATACACTAAAAAATAAAGCAAAAGCTGTTAACTTCAATTTTAAAATATGTTATAATGAGGTTTGGTTAAAAAATGTAAATACTCTTATCTGTGTCAATCCACTGGTAAAAACCAATGGTGGCGTAGATTATGAGTGGGATTTTAAATCTCAAGACGAAGGCTATACAGTTTATACTACCCATTTAGCTTTTCATAAAAAGCAATTGATTAAAATGATTCCTAGTCGTGAAGATTGCCTAGCGGTTTATCATCTACTTAAAAATAATGGTTCAGATGCCATCTTTATACATAAGTTGGTGAAGAGTCTTCAAGCAAGTAACATGACTGAATATAAGTTATTTCATATATTAGAAGTTTTTAAAGAACTTGGTTTATTAAATTATGAAATAAGGGATGACAGAGTAGAGTACAAGATTATTTCTACAGCAAAAACTAATTTAGAACATTCTACTCTCTACCAATCAGTACGTAAATTTTTAACAAGTATTTTACAACTTAAAGAAACTCATTTCTAAGGAGGAATTGTGATGAATTTGTATTCTCTCATTCGTGATGTAAAAGATTTTCCAACAGAAGGTATTTTATTTAAGGATATTACCCCCCTTCTTCAAGATAGAGAGGGCCTTAAGGCTTCTATCGATCAAATTGCAGAAAAGCTAGAAGGTGTGGATTTTGACCTTGTAGTGGGACCTGAATCAAGAGGCTTCATCTTTGGTGTGCCTACAGCTTACAAAATGGATAAAGGTTTTGTTCCTGTTCGTAAACCAGGTAAATTACCTTATGACCATATCTCCGAGACTTACGCTTTAGAATATGGGACATCTACCATTGAAATCCATACAGATGCCATTAAGCCAGGTCAAAAGGTGGTTATAGTCGATGATCTTTTAGCAACAGGTGGAACGACACGTGCAATGATTAATTTAATTCATAAATTAGGGGGAGAAGTCGTTAAGATTATCTTTTTAATTGAATTAGAAGGTTTAAATGGAAGAGCGGTATTAGAAGGTTATGAAGTAGAATCTTTATTACATTATTAATTGCTAAAATAAGGAAAAAAAGGGAGCCATAGATAGGAAAAGTCTATGGCTCATTTTTTGTGGAGGAAAACAAAGGGAAATTTAATGCTGCATCTGAATGCCTTAAAGCCTGTCATTTAGGTGAAGTGAATAAAAATGATTTTTCTACATATTTATAAGTGTTTAAAGGACATTCATTCTAAGAAAAAGCTTGTTTATTTTAAAAAAACAGCCAGAAAAAGTGCAGATCTCATGTGATTATGTATATTAGGATTGAATTTTTATTACAAGATGGTCTATAATATAAGTTAAAATGAAAGAAGTGTGAAGATTTAAGTGCGAAAGTGGACTATACAAGGGGGTAAACGATGTCGGATGAAATTTATGACAAACTAATAAAAAGAATACGTTCCTATCACCCTTCAGATAACTTGACGTTAGTAGAAGAAGCCTATCAACTGGCCAAGAAGGCTCATGAAGGTCAATTTAGAAAATCAGGTGAGCCCTATATTATTCACCCACTAGAGGTGGCCTGTATTCTTGCTGACCTAGAATTGGATATAGAGTCCATTGTAGCCGGCCTTTTGCATGATGTGGTAGAAGATACAGATTATACTCTTGAAGATGTTGAGCGTCTTTTTAATAAAGAGGTAGCGCTTCTTGTGGATGGGGTAACCAAATTAGGGAAGATTCAATTCTCTTCTCAAAATAGACAGCTTCAAAAAGAAGAAATTCAAGCAGAGAATTATCGCAAGATGTTTTTGGCCATGGCTCAGGATATTCGTGTCGTACTCATTAAATTGGCGGATAGACTGCATAATATGCAGACGCTTAAGTATATGTCTCCTGAAAAACAACGGGAAAAAGCAGAAGAGACCCTTAGTATTTATGCGCCTATTGCCCATCGGTTGGGAATTTGCAAGATTAAGGCTGATCTTGAGGATTTATCTTTACGCTATATTGAACCTGAGATCTATTATGACTTAGCCCATAAAATTGCCAAGAAAAGGATTGAGCGTACCCAATATATTGAGCAGATTATGGCTCAAATCAAAGAAAAAGTGGAGGAAGCAGGGATTGAAGCGGTTATTGAAGGACGTCCCAAGCATTTCTTCAGCATTTATAAAAAGATCGTAAATAAGCATAAAACTTTAGATCAAATTTATGACCTTTTTGCTCTTAGAGCGATTGTAAAAAGTGTAAAAGATTGCTATGGCGTCCTGGGTGTAGTTCATGAAATTTATACACCTATTCCAGGACGTTTTAAAGATTACATTGCTATGCCAAAAACCAATATGTATCAATCACTTCATACCACCTTAATGGGTTCAGAGGGAACGCCTTTTGAACTACAAATTCGTACTGAGGAGATGCATCGTACAGCAGAATATGGAATTGCTGCCCATTGGAAATACAAGGAAGGGAAAGTGGATGGCACCGTAAGAGACCAGTCTGAAGAAAAGCTAACTTGGCTAAGACAAATCCTAGAATGGCAAAGAGATATGAGTGACAATCGAGAATTCATGTCTGCCTTAAAGGGTGATTTAGATGTTTATGGGGATCAGGTTTATGTTTTTACACCCAAGGGTGAACTGCTTACCTTGCCTAAAGGCTCTACACCTATTGATTTTGCTTATAGTATTCATAGTGGTGTAGGCAATAGAATGATTGGTGCCAAGGTTAATGGCAAAATTGTGACCTTTGACTATGTTATTAAAAATGGAGATCGTATAGAAATACTAACTTCTCAAAACTCTAAAGGGCCTAGCAGGGATTGGCTGAATATTGTAAAGAGCACCCAAGCCAGAACAAAGATTAACCAATGGTTCCGTAAACAGTTTAAAGAGGAAGATATATTAAGAGGGAAAGAGCTTTTAGAAATTGCAGCCAAACAAAGAGGCTATAACCTTTCTTATTTAACGGATGGTGTAGTGGTAGAGGCTATTTATAAGCGTTATGGCATGAAGGACTGGAATTCCATTTATGCAGCTATTGGCTATGGCAGTATGAAAGAACGGCAAATCATTCAGAAGCTTATTGATGAAACCCTTAAAGTAAAAAAAGAATTAGTAACACCTGAACAGATTTTACAAGCCCATAATAATCCAGAGAATATGGTATCGACTCAAAAGGTTAAGAAGCATTCAAGTGGTATTGTCGTTAAGGGTGTTGGAGATATTGCTGTGCGATTTTCCAAGTGTTGTGGCCCCCTCCCAGGTGATGAGATTGTAGGTTATATTACAAGAGGTCGAGGTGTTTCTATTCATCGTAAAGACTGTATAAATATGTTGCATTTACCAGAAGAGGAAAAGGATCGTCTCATTGAAGCAAGTTGGATGGAACAAGAAATTGTAAGACGTACCTATGTCACAGAAATTCAAATTACTTGTTTTGATCGTCTTGGTATTATTGTGGATATTTCTAAGATTTTAACAGATATGAAGTTGCCTGTAAAATCTTTTAATGCTAAGACCACCAAGAGTCATGCTGTCTTTAATGTAAAGATAGAAATTACCAATATTTATCAATTAGAAGAACTCACGCGTAAACTAGAACAAGTTAAGGATGTAGAAGAAATTGTACGTGTTTCTTCTTAGGCTTTTATTAGGAAGCAATGAATGAGAAAGGAATAAATCATGCGAGCAGTTGTACAAAGAGTCAGTGAAGCCTCTGTAAGGATAGAGGGACAAGTAGTAGGGCAGATTCAAAAGGGACTTCTGGCCTTAGTAGCTGTAAGAGCAGAGGATACTGAGAAGGATATGGATTATCTCATTAATAAGCTAGTGGGGCTTCGCGTATTTGAAGATGAAGAGGGTAAGATGAACCTGTCCTTCAAAGAGGTAGGAGGTAAGCTCTTGATTGTTCCCAACTTTACAGTATATGGGAGTGTGATAAAAGGGATGCGTCCAAGCTTCATAGCTTCTGGCAATGTAGAAGAAGCTAGAAAAAAATATGAGCGTTTTCTAGAAAAGTTAGAAGCCATGGGGACACCTTTTGAAAAGGGTATTTTTCAAGCAGATATGCAAGTGAGTCTAATTAATGATGGGCCAGTTACTCTTTTGATAGATAGTGATAAGCTCTTTTAGTAAGACAATGAATAATAAATAAGAGTAGGAGAAGTGGTGTCCTTTTTAAGGCCCACAACTCCTCTTTTTATCTTGTAGGAAACTTCGTATTCTACACTTTCACTACTTCGCGAACCAATACGTGTCCTATGGACACTTTTGTTCTTTGCATAAAAAGCATAAACTTTACAACTACTAGATACAGGGTCTATAATAAGCAGTGCAAATATATTTTTTTAAAGAATAAAAGATAAAGATAGAGGAGGCACTAATGATACAGTTTTTAACAGTAGGGATGCTTCAGGAGCATACTTATTTCTTTATAGATGAAAGTACAAAGCATGGTTTTGTCGTTGACCCAGGAGCTGAGGCTGAACGTATATTAGCCAAAATAAGAGAAGAAAATTGGGTGATAGAAAAAATCTTATTAACCCATGGTCACTATGATCATATAGGGGCAGCAGTCGAACTAAAAAAAGCTTTAGGCTGTCCTATTGTTTGTCATGAAGAGGGTAGGATTTATTTAAGTGATCCTTCTTGGAATATGTCAGAAGCCTTTGGTGTATCTTTTAGCTGTGAGGCAGATAGCTATGTAAAGCATGGTGATGTTATTACCTTGGAAGCTAATGAGGATATGACTCTTCGTGTTCTTCATGCCCCTGGTCATACTTCAGATGGGGTTGCTTTTTATTGTGAAAAAGAAGGTTTTGCTTTTGTAGGAGATATTTTATTTGAGGGAGCTATTGGCCGAAGTGACTTACCAGGTGGAAATATGCAGCGTCTTATGAGTGCTATTCGTGCCCAATTATTTACTTTACCAGGAAGTACAGTGATCTACCCTGGACATGGACGTAGTACCACCATTGGCAAGGAAAAGGAGATAAATCCCTATTTTAATTTTGAGTAAGCTAGAGGAATAGGAGCATAGAGATGATTGACTTAAAATGTATTGGTCACAGTATAGAATATGAACTGGGAAATATTGTTGATATCTATAGGCCTTACGTAAAGGAGGCGTGTGTAATAGAAGCTACTTGTACCCCTTGTAAGGCTATAAGCTGTTTGTATGAGGGAGAAAAGTGCATCCTTCGTGAAGAGCAAGCTTTTATTGAGACAGGAAAAGAGGAAGTGGATCACAAAAACAAAAAGCAAGCTCTTAAAAGAACGGTATATGATGTACTGGCCCAGTACACAGGTAGGCAGATGCCATGGGGCATTTTAACAGGCATTCGTCCTACCAAAATAGCTCATGAGTTTATGGAAGAAGGGCTTAGTGATTCCAATATACAGCGCCTTTTTGAAGAGGAGTATTATGTAAGCCCTAGTAAAGCCAAGCTAATGTTAAGGGTGGCAAGACATGAGATGGCTGTACTTAAGAGTAATCAGATAGATGAAATAAGTGTCTATATTGGCATCCCTTTTTGCCCAACCCGTTGTGTCTACTGTTCCTTTACAGCCTTTTCTCTAGAGAAGAAAGGGAGTTTGGTGGAGGCTTATTTGGAGGCCTTGTGTAAGGAAATAGATTTTGTGGCAGAAGCCAAAAAGCAAAATAGGATTCGTTCTCTTTATATAGGAGGAGGAACACCTACCAGTTTAACAGCCTCTCAACTAGAACAGCTCTTACGTCATATTGCTAATCGCTTTGATTTAGAGAGTGTAGAGGAGTATACCGTAGAAGCAGGACGTCCAGATACAATTACAGCAGAAAAGCTACACGTTCTAAAAGCTTACGGCGTTAATCGCATTTCTATTAATCCCCAGACCATGAATCAAAAAACCCTCGACACTATTGGTAGGCGACATAGCGTAGAGGAGATTAAAAAGGTATTTGCTGAGGCCAGGGCATTAGGTCACCAGAATATTAATATGGATATAATTGTAGGCTTACCAGGTGAGGGGGTAGAAGAAGTACGGCATACCTTATTGGAGCTTAAAAAGCTCGCACCTGAAAATATCACTGTCCATACAATGGCCATTAAAAGGGCCTCAAGACTGAAAGAAGAACAAGAAGGGTATGACCTGGCTTCAGGAGAAGCCATAGAAGCCATGCTCAATCTTTGTGAACAAGAGATGAAAGAAATGGGCCTTGAGCCTTATTATATGTATCGCCAAAAGAATATGCTAGGAAACTTTGAAAATGTAGGCTATGCTAAACCTGGAACGGAGGGCATCTATAATATTGAGATTATGGAAGAAAAGCAAAGCATTATTGCCCTAGGTGCAGGAGCAGTTAGTAAAATGGTTTACCAAAGGGGTGAACGTCTTGACCGTGTCCCTAATGTAAAGAATTTAGAGGATTACATCACTCGAATTGATGAAATGATTGAACGTAAACGTCAAGGTTTTAGCAAATTTTGTGATGCGCCAAACTAAAAAATGTAAGTCATTGAGTAGGATAGGAGAGGTACCAGGAACCTTTAGGCATGGTGCTTCTCCTATAATACCAGTGATAAGGCAGCTGGAAAGAAGTAGATTAAAAGAGTATGTATAGGAAGTTTCAATAATATAACAAAAGTATTACATATATTTACAAGAACTATCCCTGTCCTATATAATCAAGGCTGTAAACACTTTCCAAAAAGCACCAGATAAAGACAGGAGGAAAATAGGTGAAAAAGATATTAGGACTTTTATTGGCAGGGGTGATGAGCATAGGAAGCTTTGCTATTCCTACCAAGGCGCAACAAGTAAGCCAAGATCGGCGTGCTGTGTGGATTTCTACTGTAAGTAATTTAGACTATCCCAATGCAGCCAATAAAAATAATAGTGAGGCTCAAAAAAGAGAATACATAAATAAACTCAATGAATTACAGAAGCT
This sequence comes from Bacillota bacterium, assembly GCA_023412455.1. Taxonomy (GTDB): domain Bacteria; phylum Bacillota; class Clostridia; order Lachnospirales; family Cellulosilyticaceae; genus Sporanaerobium. Next base: position 53,301 of record JAEYNQ010000134.1, on the reverse strand, counting down.
AGGTATTAATACCGTAGTGGTGCAGGTAAGGCCAAAGGCGGATGCCCTTTATGAGTCAGCTATTAACCCTTGGTCAGATGTTTTGACAGGGGTACAGGGAAAGTATCCAGGGTATGACCCTCTTGCTTTTATGATTGAAGAGGCTCACAATAGAAATATGGAATTTCATGCTTGGCTGAATCCTTATCGTATCACCACATCAGGAACAGATTTAAAGGTACTAAGTAGTAATCACCCAGCAAGGCTTCATCCAGATTGGGTAATTACCTCTAATAATGCCCTTTATTATAATCCTGCTTTACCACAAGTAAAACAGCATATAGTAGATACTGTTAGTGAGCTCACTCTCAATTACAGTATTGATGCCATACACTTTGATGATTACTTTTATCCTTCAAGCTATGCCCTTCCAGCAGGAGAGGATCGAGATGGACCTACTGGAGAACAAAGAAGACAGCATGTCAATGAAATGATTAAAAAGGTCAGTACAGCTATTAAGGAGATAAATAGTGCTACTGGACGTCATGTTCTTTTTGGTATCAGTCCCTTTGGTATTTGGAAAAATCAGAAGTCCGATCCTACAGGCTCTAATACGGGAGGAAGTGAAGCTTATTATTCCGTATATGGGGATTCACGTGTTTGGATTAAAGAAGAATGGATAGACTATGTGGTGCCTCAAATTTACTGGGAGACAGGGCATAAGTTAGCTGATTATGAAACCTTAGTCAAATGGTGGTGTGATGAAGTTGAGGGCACAAAAGTAAAGCTTTATATTGGTCAAGGTATTTATAAAGACGTAGTTGCAGAAGAAATCGATAAACAGCTTCGTATCAATGAGAAGTATGAGGCAGTAAAGGGAAGTTTTTATTTTAGTATAAGAGATTTATTAAATAATCGAAAAGGTGTTAAGGACAAAGTAGCAACTTATAATACCTTAAAGCCTCTTGGTACTCCAAGCCTAGCAGGTAGTCCATCCAGTTTAGGTCAGTCTCAAGGAAATGGAGCTTCTTCAAGTAGTACCCAGATAGGAATAGTAACAGCAAGTCCTCTTAATATTCGTAAGGGACCAGGTACTAACTATGAACTGGTAACCAAAGTAGCCAAGGATACAAAGGTAACTATTTTACAAAGTAATAAAGGCTGGTATGAGGTAAAATTGCCAGATGGGAAAAAAGGCTTTGCAAGTAGTACCTATATTAAGCTTACTACTTCAAATGGAGGATCCGTACAAAGTGGAAGTACTCCTCAAAAGAAGATTGCAACAGTTACAACAGAAAACCTAAATTTGAGGAAAGGAGCAGGAACCCAATATGCTTCTTTAGCCAAGCTGAAAAAGGGGACAAAGCTCACTCTTTTAGAAATAGGTAAGACATGGTGTAAGGTGCAGCTGGCCAGTGGTGTGATAGGTTATGTAAGTAGCAACTACATAAGCTATTAAATAAAAAAGTGAAAAAAGTTAAGTTTTTTTAGAGGGATAAGCACCTCCATTTGAAATTAAACATAAAAGATCAGTGCCTTCATTAGAATAAATCATCTAATGAAGGTCTTTTTTTGTGGCAAACAAAATCATAAAGTAAAACCCTAAATAGCCATAGTAAAGGAGAGAATGAAGTAGAAAGAGGGAGGAAATACTACCAAAAAGTGAGAAAGGTTTTAGCTAAAAAGTTAGTGCAAATTTTTAAAGTATAGTATATAATTTGAGGGTATAAAAATTTGCATTGCATCCATTAAGGAGCGATAGCGAGGAGGAAAAAAATGAATAAGTTTAATGAACAAGCAGGTCGTACAAAGAAGATGGTTTATATCGCACTCTTAATAGCGGTAGAGTTGGTTTTGTCGGTAACTCCCCTAGGTTATGTGCCGGTAGGCGTGATCCGAGCAACAACCATTCACATTCCTGTCATCATTGGAGCCATTTTATTTGGCCCGATAGTAGGTGCTCTTTTGGGAGGAGTATTTGGTTTGACTTCTTTGTTAAATAACACCTTTAATCCTACCGTTACTTCTTTTGTGTTTTCTCCCTTTTATAGTGTAGGAGAATTTCATGGAAACTTCTGGAGCCTAGTCATTGCACTGGTTCCTCGGGTATTAATTGGGATAGTTGCCTATTATGTTTTTAAGATAACTTATAAGTGTACACAAAGATGGGATAAGAATAAGATTATAAGTTTTGTTTGTGCGGGGTTGTTAGGTTCACTTACTAATACCTTACTGGTAATGGGAGGTATTTATGTTTTCTTTGGTCAAAGTTATGCCTTGGCCCGTTCTATTCCTTATGAGACCTTGTTGGGTGTGATTATGGGGATTATAGGAACAAATGGTGTAGTAGAAGCTATTGTAGCCGCCCTTTTAACTGTCTTTGTAGCTAAACCTCTCATTGCAGTGACTAAATTAGACGTTGCTGCAATTAAAAAACATGAAGTATAATACTGGCGAGTAAAGGAGGAAGACATGAAAAAATCAATTGTAGTAGGTGTAACAGGTGGTATTGCTGCTTATAAAGCCCTTGATGTGGTCAGTGGACTAGGCAAAAAAGGCTTGGATGTAACCGTTGTTATGACTAAAAATGCTTGTGAATTCGTGAGCCCTTTAGCTTTTCGGACCCTATCACATAATTATACAGTGGTAGATACCTTTGAAAACCCAAAGACATGGGATGTAGAACATATTGCCTTAGCTAAAAAAGCAGACCTCTTTTTGATAGCCCCTGCGACAGCTAATATGATTGGAAAGGTAGCTCATGGCATAGCAGATGATATGCTATCCACTACCATTATGGCTACAAAGGCTCCTGTTATTTTTGCTCCTGCTATGAATACCAATATGTTTGAAAATCCTATTGTACAGGAAAACATACAGGCTTTACAAAAAAGAGGCTATCTTTTTATTGAACCAGCTACAGGACATTTGGCCTGTGGGGATACAGGAAAAGGTAAGTTTCCAAGTCCAGAAACAGTCATAGACTATGTCATGGATTTTATAGAGCAAAATGAACAAAGAGATTTAGAGGGACAAAAAATCTTAGTAACAGCAGGACCTACAGTAGAAGCTTTAGATCCTATGAGGTATTTGACGAATTATTCATCAGGTAAGATGGGGTATGCCATTGCAGAGGCGGCAGCCAAAAGAGGGGCACAGGTATTACTTATTTCAGGGCCTACTCAGTTAGAATGTCCAAGAGGTGTTAAACGTCTTGATGTAAAAAGTGCCCAAGATATGTATGAGGCTGTTTTAGAGCATTTTGAAAGCTGTCATGTGGTTATAAAAGCAGCCGCCGTAGCGGATTATCGCCCAGCCACTCTAAGCCCTCATAAGATTAAAAAAACGGGGGAGGACTTAACCCTTACCTTAGTTCGTAATCCCGATATATTAAAGGCACTAGGAGAAAGAAAGAAGGATAAAATATTAGTGGGATTTGCTGCAGAAACCCAAAATATTGAAGACTATGCAAGAGAAAAAGTAAAAAGTAAAAACCTTGATTTTATTGTAGCCAATAGTTTAGTCACAGATGGTGCTGGTTTTGGTGGAGATACGAATATTGCAACATTCGTAGATGCCTTAGGACAAGTAGAACATTTAGAGAAACTAACTAAGAAGGCTTTGGCACATCGTATTTTAGATAAAGTTAGAAGGCTTATAGAAAGAACTTAATAGGAGGAGGAGGAGCATGAGATACATTCAAATAGGAAAATCAGATATAAGAGCTTCTGTTGTAGCATTGGGTACATGGGCTATAGGAGGAGGCTCTTGGTGGGGGACTAATGATGATCAGGAATCCATTCGTACGATTCAGGCAGCTATAGATCAAGGGATTAATCTTGTGGATACGGCACCTGTTTATGGTTTTGGCCATAGTGAAGAGGTAGTGGGTAAGGCTATTAAAGACCGTAGAGATAAGGTACACATTTCTACAAAGTGTGGTATTTGGTGGAATGATCAAGAAGGAAGCTATTATTTTACAAGAGATGGTTATGATACCTATAAAAATCTTTCTAAACGAGCAGTTAAACAAGGTTTGGAGGATAGTTTAAGACGTCTTGGAACAGACTATGTAGATATTTTATTTACCCACTGGCAATCTGTAGAGCCTTTCTTTACACCTGTAGAAGAAACAATGGAAGCTTTAAATGAGCTAAAAAAAGAAGGTAAAATTTTAGCCATTGGGGCGTCTAATGTTTCACCTCAACACATTGAAGCTTATACGGCTTGTGGGCAATTAGATATTATTCAAGAAAAATACAGTATCTTAGATCGACGTATTGAAGCTGAACTTTTGCCTTGTGCAAAAGCTCATGGCATAACCTTTCAAGCTTATTCTCCTCTTGAACAAGGTATTTTAACGGGAAAAATTCAAAAACACTATGTTCCTGAAGAAGGTAGTGCACGCTATGGTAAAAAATGGTATAGCCCAGAATACCTTCCTCTGGCAATAGACATGGTGAATTCTTGGCAAGGTCTTTGTGAGAAGTATCATTGTACACCTACCCATTTAGCCATTGCTTGGATTGCTGCCCAGGGTGAGTCCATGAATGTTTTATGTGGTGCTCGTAAAATCCAACAATTGGAGGATAATATTGGTGGAGCTGAGCTTACCTTAACAAAAGAGGAGTGTGAATGGATGCGTGAGCAGGCTCAATTTAAATAAATCGGATAGACTTGGTCCTTTTATGGCCTTATCAAGTTTTAATTTTTAGGAAAGAGTCCTATGTAATCACTGAAAGTTAAGTGACATAGGACTTTTTTTGTGGTCTAGGAGACATTGACAAAATCAAGCTTTCACAAGCCATGAGGAGACAAAGTAATTTTATCATGACCTATAAAAAGGAATAGGAAAAAATAAGGAAAAATGAATGAATAAAATAGGAACAAATAAAAAATTGACACGTCTAATTTTCAGTAAAAAGACAAAAGGAGACAAGTATATTAATAAGGTATTAATTTTTATTAAAGTTATGTTACATTGTGGAAAAACAATGGTATTTTTCGGTATGATAGAAAAGAATAGACAACAGTGTTTATAAAAGACAGAAATGACATACATCAAGGAGGAAAACAAATGAAAAAGAAATGGCACTTAGTGGCCCTTAGCATGAGTTTATTGATAAGCAGTGCATGGACGACTTATGCAAAACCCTTACAACTCGTTTATGATGGGAAGACCCATACTTATAATCTTGATCCTATTACACTCTATGTGAATGACGAAAAGGTCAATACAAAGGTAATGGCCCCTGTTCAAATTGAAGAGCGTGTTTTAGTACCTGTGCGTGAAGTTTTTGAACCTATGGGAGCAAATGTAGAATGGGATGGAAAGAATCAAAAAGTATGGATTATGTATGAAGATACCTTATTAAGCTTAGAAGTTAACCAGAAAATTGCTACAGTTGATGAAAATCCATTAATGATGGATGTCCCTGCTAAAATTATTAATGATAAACTAATGGTACCTGTGCGTTTTATTAGTGAGGCAATGGGGTTTGAAGTAAACTGGGTACAAAAAACGCGTTCAGTTTATATCAATGAACAAGTGCCAGAACCAAGTCCAGAACCAAGCCCAAGTCCAGAACCAATTCCAACACCCGAACCAAGCCCAGTACCTACTCCAACACCAGAGCCAGTGCTCCCCCCTAGTTATACCGAACAGCTTCCAAACACTTATTATGGTAGTGTTCCTATACATACAAGTAGTATTACAGCCACAACTTATGATAAGGCCAATGTAACCAGTACTTCCCTCACACAAGAAGGAAGTCATACAGTGTTTTATATCTACGGGGAAACGCCTTTTAGTTATGCCAATGTTCAAGTGATGCAAGGGAAGGTAGTTATCGATATTTCTAATAGTACAAACAAATTAAGTAGTAGTACTGTACCCACGACAAATCCTTACATTACTACCATACGTACAAGTCAATTTACCGCGGATACAACCCGTGTTGTTTTAGACCTTAAATCAGGTGTAGCCACAGAAAGTTCTCTTACAGAAGACCGAAAAGCCATTAAAATTAAATTGTCACCACAAACCATAGAGCAAATTTCAGCAGGCTATGATATCAGTAAAGGAGATCGGATCTACTTAAAGGGAATTTATCCTTCGCAACTTAATTTTTATAGGGGAGAGGCTGAGAACACCTATTTGTTTAATGTGAATAATGTACAACTTCAACAAGACATTAGTTGGAGTGATTTACCAGGTGAAAATCTAGTACATGCTACCATTTTACAAAATGGTACAGGTATTCAAGGGGTATTATATACCAATAAAGAAGTGGCCTATGATTTAGTGGGAGATGAGACAGGCACAACGATTTATTTGAGCAAACCCACTTATAAAAATATACACTATATAGGAGGGACAAGACCTAAGCTAATTATTGATAAAGGTCAACACTCCCTTACCAACCTAGTAAGTGTAAATGATTTATATCGTGAAAAGAAATTAATTGTGGATTTAGGTAGGAATTATAGTGAACAAATGGGCTATGGTCAAATGAGAATAGGTGATGGTAAAGTAGCAACCGTTGAAATTGCAACAAACGGAACCACTCGACTGACTCTTTCTACAGCGAGTGTCTATACCACAAATATTTATGAGACAGAGAGTACAATAGAAATTGAACTTCTTAAGCCCAATGAGAAATATAGTCAAATTGTTGTTTTAGATGCAGGCCATGGAGGCAAAGATAATGGGGCGTCAGGCAATGGATTAGTTGAAAAAACAGTTAATCTTAATCAAACCTTAGCGGTTTATAGATTATTACAAGCCAATCCTAATATTAAGGTATATATGACACGTGAAGTAGATGAATACCCTACGCTGGCATATCGTACCGAATTAGCCAATGATATAGGAGCCCATCTCTTTGTAAGTATACATAATAATTCAGCCACATCTAAAATTAGTGGAACGGAAACCCTTTATTATCCTGACGCTAATGATACAAGAGGTAAACAATTTGCCCAACTCGTTCAAAGTAAATTAATAGCTGCTTGTGGCTTGACAGACAGAGGCATCAAGGAACGACCAGACCTTTATGTATTACGTACAAGTAATATGCCAGCTATTCTCATTGAAGGGGGATTCTTATCTAATAGTTCAGATGCCAGTATCATTAATACCGACACGTTTATTAATAACTATGCTCAAGCTGTATATGAAGGGATTGTAGAAATGTTTAATAGGCTTTAAGCCTATTAAAAGGGACCCCTTTTAAAGTTTTTTTGAAGATGATATAATAAGTGGAATTATAGACATAAGGATGAGCAAGAATGTAATGGCGAAGAATGGAGATGAATCAATTGAGTTGGAATTTTTTGGTAGGACCGTTGGTGGGAGCTATTATTGGTTATATCACCAATGGGATTGCTATAAAAATGTTATTTAGGCCTCTTAGGCCGATCTACATTGGTGGCCTAAGGGTACCTTTTACCCCAGGTGTTATTCCTAGAGAAAAGACACGTATTGCCAAGAGTATTGGAGAGGTTGTTGCCAGAGAGCTTATTAATGAAAAGGTTTTAAGTCAGCATTTACTGAAAGAAGAAATGTATACCCAAATAAGGAATAGAGTAGTTGAAAATATAGATAAAGCTTTGATGAGTGAAGCTGTTATAGGTGATTTGGGAGAAAAGCTTTTGGGGGATGAAAATCTAGAACAATTAGCAGTAGGCTTAGAGGAAAAGCTTAGTACCCACATTTACGAAAAAGTAGTAGACCTTCATTTAGGTGAGCTAGCTACTAAGAAGCTTCTCGAACAGCTTAAAAATGGTTTAGGACAATCTTTACTTGGCCCTCTTGCCATGTTTGTAAGTGATAGTATGTTAGAAGGTGTAGCCCATAAGATCGAACCCGTTATTAACCAATTAGTAGAAGAAGAGGGGAAATCCGTGGTTCAAAATATGGTACACCAGGAGTTGGGTAGTTTCTTAAATAAGCCTGTAAAGGAAGTGGCAGGTTATCTACAAAGTCATCAACAGAGTTTTGAGCTAAGTGTAGTGGCCATTTATAGAGAATTCGTTCAGCAGCGTCTTTCTAAAGCTTTACAAACCCTTAATATTTCTCGAATAGTAGAAGAACAAATCAATGCCTTTGAAACCTTAGAATTAGAACAGATTATTTTAGAGATTATGGAGAAGGAATTAAAAGCTATTATTTGGCTTGGGGCTTTATTAGGTGCTATTATGGGATGTATTATGAACATTTTCTAGCAAAATAAAAAGGCGTCTTCATTTTTATGAATGCTTAGGCTTTTGTCTTAATCCCTATTTTCATCTGAATCTACCCTATCGGCAAAACTTAGGAACCCATGTTCTAAGAGTAATGAGCTACAAGGAGCAGTTATCAGAGGAAGAATACCATCATTTTAATAAGTTACTCCTTGAAGAGGCGGGAGCTTATTGTGAAAAATAAATTATTCTAAAGAAAGGGGGATGGAGTGGACACCTCTCAATAAAGAGTAGTGACAGAGAGAGGGGGATATAATGCTTAAAGATGCGTTATACAGTTCGCTACCAGATAGAAAATATGAAAAAAAAGAAATGGGTATTAGTTGGATTGGTAATATGTATGAGCTTAATAGGATGTAGAGGCAAAGAGGATATACCTAGTAGTACACCTCTTCCAGAAACGCCAGTAGCTGCTTCAAAGCCTATAGAGGAGGCTCCAGTACCTGATAGCTTACTACCTGATAATGAGGCTTATAGACGTATTGATACAAAAAACCCAGAGTTAGGGATGGTTATTAATGAGCCAACCAAAGAAATAGTAGAACAGGTGAGTAAGCTAGATAATTATAAAGATGACATAACAGGAGAGTCTATACTGATTGTTCCTAAGTATAAGCATTCTAAGATTGAAGTTCTTCCTGTAGCTTATGAAGGAGAGACTTTAGTGATTAAAGAAGCCCTTTATGAACAAAAAGAAACACCTGAAGGCTTTGGATTATTAATAGAAACTCAACGTCCTGAAGGAATCCCCAGGCTTCTTGTTCGTATGAGTTACTTGGAAGAGCAAGTAGATTATTTTTTAAGTCCTAATCTAAAAGATGGAGAACAAGCCATAGAATATCTCAGAGTACCTGAGGATGAAGGAGAAGGAGAGCTTATTGAAGCCACAGAAGACTCTCAATTATTTAAAGGACTCCATCTCATTAATGAAGTAGCCTGTGATTTGGATCAAGATGGTCAAGAGGAGGCAAAACTACTTCTTTATAGTGAAGCCCTGTTGAATAAGCAAGGACTCTACGAGTTGGATGATGGTCAAAAATGGCTTTTAGCTGTTCAAGTAGAAGAAGCAATCTATCCTTTGTTCGGTCCAGAATATATACAGCTAGGAACACTTAAATATACGTTATATGCCGATTACACCCAAGGGAGGCTCGGTGTACTTATTAATTCTACACAAGGAGCAGGCATTAAGCTTTATGAATGTACCTATGACCAGCAAGCAAAGGGCTTTAGACGTGCCTTAGTTTATCAAACAGTAGGAAATATAGGGATTCTTCAAGAATGGAATAAATAGAAGAAAAAGTAGCCATGCACCACTTCCTAGGGTGCATGGCTTTAATAGTTCTTAGCCTATTGATACTTGAATTAATGAATGAGGTCAACACCCATGAAAAGGTATTATTTATATTCCTTATGGGAAATGGAATGGGTATAGGCAGTGGCTGTTAAACCAGTATATTTTTTGAAAAGCTTACTAAAGTAATACGCATCGTCAATACCTATGAGATAACCAATGTCTGCAAAGGTGAGATGAGTAGAAGAGGCAATGAGGGCTTTGGCATGATCAATACGGAGTCTATTGAGATAGTTCATAATCGTTACGCCTGTAAAAGCCTTGAAAATTCGATTTAAATAGTTGTAGTTGGCCTCGAAGTGATGGGCTAAACTTTCTCCTGTTAGTTTTTCGGCATAATGGGTATCTAAGTAATCTTTAAGTTCTTGGGCACGGGCTCTCGATTTATGAGAAATGGAGACATTTTCTTGCAAAAGAGAATCTATAAAATCCTTACTCAGCATAAGTAGAAATTGGTGAAATAAAACAGAAACCATTTGACGGTAATTTTCATGCTGTTGATAAAAAGTAAAATTTCCTTTTTCTAAAAGAGAGAGAAAAGGGCCTAAAGAAGAAGGTGCCCACTGTTTAGGAAGAATAAGAGGAGAGGTTGCCCAATTTTCATAGATATCTGCTAAATAGAGACTACTACAGGTAGATTCTTGACGCTGGTTTTGTAAGATAGAAACAAGGTTTGGGGGAGTGGTAACGAGACGTTTTAAACCTTCACAACGAAAATGGATAAAGTAGTAATCACATAAACTCGGTTTGGTACCAGTGTGTTCTAAATGGGGCTCCAGTAAGAAGCTGTCCCCTTCTTTTAAAGTATAGTTGATGCCATCTTCCTGAAGATAAAGGGAGCCAGACTGGATAAAATAGAGAATGTATTCATCAGCTATACGGGTAAAATGCATCCATGGATGACTATAGGTGACATGTCCCATGTAACGTACATAGGGGAAGGCAGTAGATGGCGTAGTATAAAGTAACATAAAAACCTCCTATGGTAGAAATTTTACCAATAATATAGAAATCTTACATTTTATAAGTTAAACTAATTGTTTACAATATCAATTAACAAAGTTAAACATGCTCTTTAATTAAAATAATAGATGAGGTAGCATGATTAAGTAGATTATATACCAAACAAATGAAAAGGAGAAGTGTCATGGAGAGAAAATGGTGGAAAGAGGGCGTTGTCTATCAAATTTATCCTCGTAGTTTTTATGATACAAATGGAGATGGAATTGGGGATTTAAGAGGAATCATTGAGAAAATCCCTTATTTAAAAGATTTAGGAATCGATATTATTTGGTTAAATCCCATTTATGCTTCCCCCAACGATGATAACGGTTATGATATTAGTAACTATCAAGAAATTCTAAAAGAGTTTGGCAGTATGCAGGACTTTGAAGAGCTTTTAGAAAAGCTCCATGCTGCGCATATTAAACTGGTTATGGATTTGGTAGTCAATCATTCTTCAGATGAACATCCTTGGTTTATAGAAGCCAAAAAGAGTAAAGATTCTCCCTATAGAGACTATTATATTTGGAGGCAACCTGATGAAGAAGGAAAAGCCCCAAATAACTGGCGCTCTTTCTTTAGTGGAAGTGCTTGGCAATGGGATGAAGCCAGTCAAGAGTATTACTTACACCTCTTTTCTAAAAAACAGCCAGATTTAAATTGGGAAAATGAGAAGTTAAGACAAGAAGTCTATGACATGATGAAGTGGTGGTTTGAAAAGGGAGTTGATGGCTTTAGGATGGATGTCATTAACTTGATTTCTAAGGTAGAGGGTCTACCTAGTGTGCCTCAAGAAGAGGAAGGTGTAGATGGTTATGCCTGGGGTGGACGTTATTTTGTAACAGGACCAAAGGTCCACAATTATTTACAAGAAATGAATCGTGAAGTATTGAGCCATTACGATATTATGACAGTAGGAGAAACCTGTGATGTGACACCTGATGATGGTGTCTATTTTACAGGCAAAGACCGTGGTGAGCTGAATATGGTTTTTCAGTTTGAGCATGTCAATATAGGACAAGGGAGAGAGGGTAAATGGACACCTGTTCCTTGGCGTTTAACAGAGCTAAAAACCATTATGGATAAATGGCAGACCAAGCTCCATGGTAAAGGGTGGAATAGTCTTTATCTTAATAACCACGATCAACCACGCCAAGTTTCTAAATTTGGAAATGATACAACTTACCGAAAGGAAGCTGCAAAAATGTTAGCCACTTATTTGCATACCTTAGAAGGAACACCCTATATTTATCAAGGTGAAGAAATTGGTATGACAAATGTATATTTTGAGGATCTAAGTCACTATAAAGATGTGGAGATACTTAATAAATGGGAAGAAATTAAGCATACTAAAAGCTTGACAGAAGAAGAATTACTTTATGGTGTGCATGTCAATGGAAGAGATAATGCTCGGACGCCTATGCAATGGAATGCAGGTCCTCATGGTGGCTTTACAACAGGAACACCTTGGTTAGAGGTAAATCCTAACTATACCAGTATTAATGTAGAAGAAGCACAAAAGGACCCTGAGTCCATTTTGAATTATTATAAGAAACTTTTAGCCCTACGTAAAACGCAACCCATAATGGCTTATGGCCAGTATCATCTCATCCTCCCAGAAGATGAACAAATCTATGCTTATACCAAAACATTAGAAGATGAAAGATGGTTAGTGATTCTTAATTTCTCTGGACAAGAAGCTGTTTTTGAAAAACCAGAGGAAGTAGAGGTTAATAGCACAGAACTTATTCTAGCTAATTATCCAGTAGAAGAAGAGGATTTAAAAAGGTTAGTATTAAAACCTTATGAAGCCCGTGTTTACCGTATAGCCTAATAATCTATCAATTTAAAAGCCTGAGTAATAGGGAAATTACTCAGGCTTTTAAAATAGGATCAAATATATAATAAGGGAAGTGATGGCTCTTGAAATTTGAGTATTTATGCTATTTATCCATTTATACTATTTGATTATAGTGACAAACATTGTATAATTCAAATATACAGAAATTAATAGGAATATATATGGAATTTATAAGTGGTAAAAAGAAAAAAGATAGAAAAGGAAGTATTTTTATGGACCTACATTATTTAAAAATTTTTAATACAGTCGCAGCACATCAAAGTTTTACTCGAGCTTCAGAACTTTTACATATTAGCCAACCTGCACTTTCTATTCAGATTAAAAAATTGGAAGAAGAGCTAGGACTTAAACTATTTGATAAAGCTGGGAATAAAATTATTTTAAATGAAAATGGAAGGATTCTTTATGGTTATACACAAAAAGTATTTGCGATTTTAGGGGAAGCTGAAAATATTTTAATCAATAAGAAGGATTATATAGGAGGTTCTGTTACTATCGGAGGAAGTAATACACCAGGAGCTTATATCTTACCACATGTTATTGGCGAATTTAAAAAGCAGTATCCCTACGTCAACGTCAACTTGCAGGTTTGTACCACAGATGAAATAGCAAAACGTGTAGAAGAAGGAACAGTAGATTTTGCAGTCAATGGAGGTTCCATGACTTATCCTTCCACTATTGAAGTGGAAAAATTAATGGAAGATGAACTGATTCTTGCAATTTCACCAGCTCATTTATATTCACGGCACCATTTTATTTCTCGTGATGAGCTACAATATATGAAATTCATTCTACATGAAAACAATTCTCAACTCAATAAGATGGCGAAAGAGTTTATTCAAGAGTTTAACTTACCTGCTAAAAAAATTGAGATGACACTTGGCAATATTGAAGCCATTAAACAAGCAGTTATTGCTAATTTAGGTTTATCCCTTATTCCGCATGCTGCCATTAACTTGGAGCTAAGTATAGGATTAATTAAAGAGGTGCAGATCGAAGGAAGAAGTTGGACTTATCCTTATAGTTTAATATGGAATAAAAATCGCTATCTTTCTCCTGCAGCTAAGGAACTAATGAAAATGGTAAAGCAAAACATGAAGACAGAGGAGAATTAAATGAAACACGTTTTTATTATCAATCCTGTTTCAGGAAAAAAGCAAGCACTTCATTATCGAGAACAGATAAAAGAGTACTTTAAAGATCAACCTGAGGCGTATTGTATAGAGATTACTCAGTATGTAGGACATGCAAGAGAAATGGCAAGAGAGTATGCCCAGAGAGGAAATTATCGTATTTATGCCATAGGTGGGGATGGGACTTTAAATGAAGTACTCAGTGGTCTTGCTGGGACACAAAGTGTATTAGGTGTCCTGCCGGGAGGTTCTTGTAATGATTTTTTTAGGTCGTTAAGTGAAGGGAAAAGTCAAGATATTTTAAAAAAGACCATAGAGGGACCCGTTATACCTATAGATTATGGTCGGTTAGGTGAGGCGTATTTTATTATTATTCTTTCTGTGGGTATAGATGCAGATACTGCTGCTTATGCCAGTCAACTTACGAGAAAGTATAGACTGACAGGAAAACTTACTTATTTTTTAGCTCTTGTAAGGGTTTTATTCAAGCATCGGTTAAGACCACACTATCACATTAAGCTTACTTTGGATAATGAAAGAGTGATAGAACAGGAAGTTCTTATTTGTGTTTGTACTAATGGGAAATATTATGGGGGTGGTTTTTTGCCTATTCCGTTTACCCGACTGGATGATGGTTATTTTGATATTTGCTATGTAGATCATAAGTCTTTTTGGTATATTTTAAGAACTTTGCCTTTGTTCATGAAAGGGCGGCATATAGGAGTAGAAGGTGTACATTTTGAAAGGGCTAGAAAAATAAAAATAGAAAGTGAGAAGGAGATGTGTATTAATAAAGAAGGGGAAATCATAAGGTCAAAAACGGTTGAAGTGCAAATGTGCCATCATGCCGTTCACGTTATTAACCCTAGCTCTTCAGGAGTACAGGAAGTCTCTAGGTCAGCTGCTATAAAAGAAAGAATATCTTAAGTAGGCGTAATTAGGATAAAATGTGTTATAATAAGGGAAATATAGGAGAAGTGTGAAGAAAAGAAAGGTAAACCATGAAACGATTTATTAGCATTTTACAATTTTTAACGCGCATTCCCTTGCCTTTTGATGGAGGAGTAGATGAAGCTTTTCATAAAGGTATTTTTTATTTTCCTTTAGTAGGAGGAGTATTAGGTCTGTTCTATTATGGCGTCGCTTTTCTAAGTAATAAGCTATTCCCTAACTTTATAGCAAGTATTATAGTACTTCTAAGTATGGTACTTTTGACAGGTGGCTTGCATTTAGATGGGGTAGGAGATACCTTTGATGGCCTTTATAGTTATCGGGACAAAGTACGAATCTTGGAAATTATGAAAGATTCTAGATTGGGAACCAATGCCCTTCTAGCCATTTTTTTTGTTTTAGTTTTTAAACTAGGATTTATTCGTGAAATAATAGAGCAAGAGAAAGTCTGGCAACTCTTAATTATGCCTATAGTAGGTAGGTGGTTATTGGTTATAGCGTGTTATAAGACACAGTCCCCCAGGGAAAAGGGAATGGGCAATTTATTTATAGGCAAAGCAAGCTTAGCAGTAGCAGGGAGTGCAACAGCGTATACTTTTCTTTTGGTAGGGGCTATTTTAGTTTTTTTTGGACAATCCTTAAAAATAGTTGTTATTCAGTTTGCCATCTTGATTTGCTTGATAGTGGGATTAAGGTGGGTTATTAAGAGAATATATTTGAAAATTGAAGGGATTACAGGTGATATTCTAGGCGCTATCTGTGAGGTCGGAGAAGTTACCTATCTTCTACTGATCTACTTAGGTGGACAATTAAGTGATTTCATTTAAACAATCCATCCAATATACGTATTAAAAAGGATTATTATAAAAGTTTTTAAACTCTAACTTTTATAATAATCCTTTTTGATTGCTTCTTTAATTATTCAATAGAAATAATTTTGAGGGAGGATTCTTCGTAGAGATTAATAAAGATATCATTAATCTTTATTATAGGGCGATAGAGGCATTTAGGGTTAATAAAGACAACTTGTCCAATTTGCCCATTGCTTAGTGTGACAAATACGCCGAGATAATAAGTGGAGATAAAATTGCAGAAGGTAAGGAGTTTATCGGCATCTAATCGGGTAATATAATCTTCTAAAAGAATTTGCAAGGTATCAAAAATATGATGTTTTTTCATAAGGAGTTCATAGGTATTGGCTATACTTAAGATACGGGTAATAGTATCTATATATGGGGCTTTAATGTGAATAGGAAAACCGGAACCATCTAGGTATTCATGATGGGCCAAAATAGCTTTACTTACAAGAGGGTTAATATCTTGCATTTTACTAACGATATTATAGCTATAGATAGGATGCTTTTCATACTCCATTTGTTCCTCGGGAGTGAGGCCTTCTAGGATTTTAGAGGAATGAAAAGGGAGATTGATGCTACCCACATCATGAAGTAAAGCGGCCTTAATGATATGATTGAGGGTAGTATGATCCATGTGTAACCATCTACAAAGGAGTATACAAAGAAGGGCCACATTTAAAGAGTGTGTATAGGTATCGTAACTAAGTGATTTGATAAGATGGGTACAACCTAGGAGACTATGATTCTCCTTAAAATCAATAGAAAGATGATTACAGAGTTCCTGGAAGGTGTCAAGATCTATGGCAAAATTTTCGCTTAAATTTTTTACAACGGTATTTAAAGCATTACTATAAGCTTTATACTTTTCAATCGTCTCAGATGAGAGATTCCAGACCTTTGAAGAAGAATCTAAGTAAACCCAAATATCACTGTAAATAAAGCGACTAAAATCTTTAATGTGTTCAGCAGTTATTTCTATGTTTTGTCCAAGAATAGTAGTACCTGTTTCTAGGTTGATAATAGGCTGAGCAGTAATCATACCTGGAATGCATTTAGATAATGGAATAATAATTTTTTGCATGAGCTTCCCCCTTAAAAGTAAATAATAGCTTTTCTTATACTATATATCGGTTAAAGAGGATAAATGATAAATTGTTTACAAATAAAAAAGAAAAACTTATTGACATTCTTTAGCTGTATGATATAATTAATCTATAACAAATAATAATTATTAAGAAATAATAAAGGTTATATATAACAATTTCAAGGAGGAAGTAATTATGAAAAAGTATGTATGTTCAGTATGTGGTTATATTCACGAGGGAGACATGGCTCCAGAACAATGTCCAGTATGTAAAGTTAGTGGTGACAAGTTCAAAGAGCAAGGTGAAGGATTAGCTTGGGCTGATGAGCACGTATTAGGTGTTGCAAAAGGTGTAGATGAAGAAGTAATTAAAGGCCTTAGAGCAAACTTTGAAGGTGAATGTACAGAAGTAGGTATGTATCTTGCAATGGCACGTGTAGCACATAGAGAAGGTTATCCAGAAATTGGTCTTTATTGGGAAAAAGCTGCTTATGAAGAGGCAGAGCATGCAGCTAAATTTGCAGAGTTATTAGGGGAAGTTGTAACAGATTCTACAAAGAAAAACTTAGAATTAAGAGTAGCTGCTGAAAATGGTGCAACAGCAGGTAAAAAAGAATTAGCTACTTTAGCGAAACAATTAGGCTTAGATGCCATTCATGATACAGTTCATGAAATGGCAAAAGATGAAGCCCGTCATGGTAAGGCTTTCGAAGGACTTCTTAACAGATACTTCGGTTAATCAAAGAATTTAATAATTAATCATTTCAAGTATTTTGGGTGTATTGGCATAAGTCAATACACCCTTATTTTTATCTTGTAGGAAACTTGGAAATCTACACTTTCACTACTTCGCGAACCAATACGTGTCCTATGGACACTTTTTATTTGTTGATGTTTATAACAAGGGGAGTTTATAAAACAAAATGCAGAAAATTATAAATATTTTTTCAATTAACTTGATAAATGTATTGTTTTTGTGAGAGATTATGTATATAATTTACAATACATGGATATTTTTAAAGAACTATCTATTTTTGTATATCTTGTTGTTATTATAGTAACTTAAATTATTCAATAGAATGACTATAGGAAGATGATGTGAAAGGTAGTGTAGTCTTCAAAGAAGTACAAAGATACACAATTACTTTTAGAAGATTGTCAGAGGAGAAGAGCAGCATGGAAAATAGTTTATTTAAGCCAAAAACCTTAAATAGATCAAGATTAAATAAACATCTGGAAGCTATTTATGAGTTTCCTTTATTCTTTATTTCAGCGTCTATGGGGTATGGAAAAACAACAGCTTTTAGCCAGTTTCTAGAGGCCCAACCTAAACAAAGATGTTTATGGCTATCATTAGCTACTGATGAAATAGATGATGTATGGGTCTGGCAAAAATTTTGCCAAAGCTTATGTAAATTGAATAAGACGTTAGGTGAACATTTGTTGGGATTAGGACTTCCTAAAAATAATAAAGAGTTAGATTTAATGATACAGATTGTAGGAGAGGCTCTTGTAGAGACTACAATCTGTGTCATTGATGATTATCATGAAATTGAAAGTAATAAGCTTGATCAGATCTTACAGGCTTTTGCAAAAGAACAAATACCCCATTTACACATTGTAGTCATTAGTCGCATGCGTCCAAAAGCAGATTACATGTTACTGGGACTTAAAAATAAATGTGGCTTTTTATGGCAGAATGAAATAGCGTTTACATTAGAGGAAATAGATGCCTTGTTTCAACTTAATGGACTAAAGATAGAAGAAAGTGAAAGAAAAGCCATATTTGACTATACAGCGGGATGGACAGCTCTTATTTATCTTGTACTTATGGATTATAGTGAAAAGGGGTATTTTGAGGGGATTCCACAAGCTACTGAACTCATTAAAATGATTGTTTTAGAAAAGTGTACATCTGAAGGAAAGAGTATTTTATTACAACTTTCTCTTTTAGAGAATTTTACACTTCCTCAAGCCATTTATATTACGAATAACAAATTAACACCAAGTCTTATTAAGAATTTAGCAGATAATGAGTGCTTCATTAAAATAAATCACCAAACGGGTGTTTATACATTTCATGCACTCTTAAGAGCAGCTTTAGAAGAGGAGCTTTTACAAGTTGGCATCGATGAAAAGGCTGTTTTAAATCAATGTGGAAAGTGGTATGAAAATAATCAGGAGTATATATTAGCTATAGAATGTTACCAAAAGATTAGAAACTACAATAGTATTTTAAAAATTATGAATAAACCATATGGTATACAATTAGTAAATCAGGCGCCTTCTCTTATTTTATCTATTTTTGAGGAGATGAGCGAAGAGGAGAAGTACAATTATCCCATGGCTTATCTTATTTTTATCTATTCGTATGCTATTTATATAGATTGGCATAAGGGAGAGGAGTTATTTTTAAAAGTAAAAAGGAATTACCAAGAAAAAGGAGAAGAGGTCTCAAGAAGATTATTAGGAGAATTAGCAGTCATTGAGGGGATCTTATCCTTTAATCACTATGATAAAATGCAGTCTTTTTTTGAGGAAGCTTATGAGCACTTGGAGGGAACAGTTTCTTATATTGCTAATCAACATATGATCTTTAGTTTAGGTAGTCCAAGTATTCTTTTCCTTTATCATCGTGCTGTAGGAGAAATGAAGCAATTTGTTGATAAGATGGCAGAAAGTTTAGGATGCTATAAACAACTGACCAATGGATGTGGAACAGGAGCTAAATATCTTGTACAAGCTGAATATGCCTATCAGAAGGGAGAGTGGGATCAGGCATTGTTATTAGCTTGTAAAACGATTCATAAAGCAGATACAAAAATGCAGGAATGTGTAAGTATTGATGCGCTGTTCCTTAAAATACGTATCGCTTTACAAAGGGGAGAACTTAATAAAATAGATGAGCTTATGGAACAGATCATCCAGCGTGCTCAGCGTTATAATGTGGAGATGCTCAAGAAAACAGTAGATTTGATAAAGGGATACGTCTATAGTTGGATAGGGAGATGGGAAGATATTCCAAGATGGATTGAAAACTATGAACAAGAGGTTTGTACAGGTAGTAGTACGGGGAAAATAATGGTTTATCCTGTTAGGGGCTATTTATTATATCATAAGGAGCAGTATATTGAGTTAGAAGTATTAGTGGAGACAATGTTAGAAATTTATAAGTCTAATCATTTTGTTTTAGGGAATATAGAAGCCTATCTATTAGATGCATTAGCCAAATGGAAGCTCTATGGCATAAATGAGGCTAAGGTTGAAATGCAAAAGGCTATTGAGCTGGCCTTACCTGATGAAGTGCTCATGCCTTTTATAGAAAGAGCACCTCTTATTTTACCTATTCTAGAAGAAATCAAAGACAGCAGCTTTATTCAAGAAATATTACCTAGGTGTAGAGCTTATTGTAAGATATTAAGTAAGGAGAAGCCTCGAGAAGGAAAAGAAGAGCTAACGGAACGGGAGAAAGAGGTAATGAACTTGTTTTGTAAGGGGTATAATCAGACACAAATTAGTGAAACACTCTATATCTCTGTGGATACAGTAAAGAAGCATATAAAAAACGTATATAGTAAGCTAGGGGTACATAATAAGGCAGAGGTTATAGAAAAGCTTCAATATAAAATCACCCCATAGGGGGAATAGATGAAGGAAGGGGAATACCTATATAATAAGGTTATAGATAAGAAGTTGATAGACACTCAACTTAAGGGGGGAGAGAGATGCAAATTGAAAAAATTAAATTCTTATCAGACTATTGCATCGAACTTTATTTAACCAATGAAAAAACCATTATCTATGATCTAAAGCCACTTCTACATACAGCACGTTTTCAACGCATCAAAAGTCAAGCCTATTTTGAAAGTGGGAAACTCCTAGAGAATAAATACATTCAATGGGATAAGGTCACTGAACTACAAGATTATGAGATGCTAGGGGTTGCATTTACTATAAGTGATTATGAAGAAGATAAATCGTTTAAAGGCACAGAAGAATAAGGATAGTAAGTAGAAGAAGGGATAGGTGATCATTATGAAAAACTTGAAGCTAAAAACAAAGATGGCACTCTTCTTTGTATTAACAGGCCTCATTCCTTTAGTATTGGTTAGTGTGACAGACTATTTAGGAGCTGATGTAAGTCGTTCCAAGCTACAAAAGTTACTTTTAGAGGAGAGGCTAGAAGGAGATATCCAAGCCGGACAGTTATATCTAGAAAACTATTTTGGACAAGTTTCTCACAAAGAAGGGGTATTAGTAGACCAACAAGGGGATAGTCTTGCCGGACGTTATGAAATGATCGATCGTCTATCCAAGGACCTCAATGTAGTAGCTACTGTATTTGTGAAAGATGGAGAGGAATACATACGGACCTTAACAAGCATAAAAGATAAAAAGACAGGGGAACGTGTAGTTGGCACACCACTTGATAAAGAGAGCTTAGCTTATAGCGCATTACAGAAAGGAGAAAGCTACTTAGGAAATGCGACTATTTTAGGTACTACTTACGTAACAGCCTATACCCCATTAAAAGATGGGAATCAAAAGAGTATAGGTGCATTATTTATAGGTGTTTCAAAAGAGGATTCCGATTTGCTAATAACTGAATATAGGAAAAAGGGTATGCAGGGTACGATGACTTCTCTGATTATACTTATTATATATGGTACTATCATTAGCCTTTTCCTTGGGAAATCTATTAGCAAACCTATTTTAGAAATTGTAGAATATGTAAAAGTTTTAGCTGGCTATGATTTAAGTCACCAAGTATCTGAAGGCTATTTAACTAGAAAAGATGAAGTAGGTATTCTCGCCAATGGGATTAGCAACATTGAGCTTAGTTTAAAGAAGATTGTTCATGAAATTACCTCGATTTCTGTAGAAGTGACTAAAGCTTCTGAGGAGTTGACAGCTACAGCTTCAGAAACCAGTTTAGCCAGTGATGAAATGGCAAAGACCATAACAGACATTGCAGAGGGAGCTACTAGCCAGGCAGCCAATACAGAAGAATGTTTAAAGGAGTTAGGAGAACTTGAACAGTTTATAGGTAATAATCAGCAGAATGTAGAGGAGCTGAATAAGGTTTCAGAAGAAGTCAATCATTTAAGTCAAATAGGGTTAGAAGGGATTAAAAAGCTATCCGATAAAATACAAATCAGTCATCAGGCTACTACAGAGGTTTATGAAAGCATGGTAAAAACCCGCAATAGTTCAGACCAAATTGAAACAGCCAGCAATGTGATTGCTAGTATTGCTGAACAAACCAATTTACTCGCTTTAAATGCTTCTATAGAAGCTGCAAGAGCAGGAGAATATGGAAGAGGCTTTGCTGTAGTGGCAGGAGAGATTCGTAGCTTAGCTGAACAATGTGCCAAGTCTACACAGATGATAGATCGGTTAGTTAAGACCTTACAACAAGATACCCTACTTGCTGTACAAGCTACTGAAAAAGTGAAAAATTTCTTAAAAGAAGAAGATGAACAAGCGCAAATGACAGAAATGAAGTATAAAGAAATTATGGAGGCTATTAAAGCTTTTAAAGGCGTGGTTAAGCTCCTTAATGCATCAAGTGAAAAAATGATCGAGAAAAAAACAGAAGTAAGTGAAAATATAGAATCCCTTTCAGCAGTAGCAGAAGAGAATGCAGCAGCTACAGAGGAAACATCAGCTTGTATTGAAGAACAGACAGCAGCTATTCATGAGGTTTATGTAACAAGCAAAGCACTAGCAGAGAATGCTACACAATTAAATAGTCTTATCCAAGCATTTAAAATTTAATAGACCTAAAAATAGATATAGAGCATCAAACAGGTATTGAAATTAAATAAACGGTAAATAGAAAAAGAGAAGCTCTCTAGGTAAAAGTTACTTAAAAGCTTCTCTTTTTATGAGGTGATTTTTTATAATTTACGGATTATTAGCGCTTTTGGTGGAAGGTGTACAAATGAACTGCTTTTTAGCTAGACGCGCTTTAACGGTAGAACTTAAAAGCTGATAAAAAACACTAAAGAGAGGAATGCCTAAAAGCATGCCTAAAATACCAAAAGTACTTCCTCCAACGAGCATAGCTAGCATAACCCAAAGCCCAGATAGTCCGATAGAATTACCTACCACCCGAGGATAGATGATATTTCCTTCAAATTGTTGGAGGACAATGATGAATACAATAAACCATAGAGCTTTCATAGGATCAATAATAAAGATGATAAACGCTCCAGGAAGTGTTCCAATAAAGGCGCCAAAGATAGGAATAAGACTTGTCACTCCTATAATGACACTAATCAAGAGAGCATAAGGCATAGAAAGAAGGGTCATACCTATAAAGCATAATACGCCAATAATAAGAGCTTCTGTAAATTGCCCTGCTATAAAGTGATAAAAGGTAATATTGGCTAGGTGTCCCACCTTTAAGATACGATCGGCCCACTTCGTACTTGAAAAGGCATGAATAAATTTTATGAGGTGACGCAGGAGTCTTTCTTTGCTAGCTAACATATAGATGGCTAAAACAAGGGAGAGGACTAGGTCCACAACGCTATTAGTAATATTCAGAGTAACACTTAATAAACCAGAAAGGGAAGTCCCTAGAATTTGAGAGCCCACCTTGAGAAGATCCTTCCAAGCAATGAGTACTTCATTAGTAAGTTTAGTGAGAGCTTCAGAAGAAGAAACATAGTTATTAAGAAGTGTTTCAAGGGCCTTTAAATAACCTGGAATAGCATCTGTCAAAGTGGAAACACTTTGAAGAAGTTGAGGTACCACAAATAGGATAAAACCAATAATAAGCCCCATGACTAATAGAAAGGTGACAATAATTGCCAAGGGTCTTTTAAAAGAACGGGCCTTTTTAAAGCGATTTAAAAAGTAAAGTACTTTATTTTCTATAACCATCATAGGAATATTGAGAATAAAAGCAATAGCTATACCGACTAGGAAGGGGCTAATAATGCCAAGAAGATAAGCAATAAAGCGAATAACATCATGAAGGTTAAGTAATAGATAAGCGAGCACAATGATATAGGTAGCCAGTAGCAGCTGTTGCTTAAGTTTTGGAGAAAAATCATTCATAACAAACACAACCTTTACTAAAATATTAGTTTATTAAAAGACATTATACACAAAGCAGTGGAAGTTGACAATGCCTTACAAATGAATAAGGTAGAGTGTTTACTTTTTAAAAAAATAATATATACTAAGAGGAGTACAAATTAAAAGAGAAATAAGATGTTTGCAATAGAGGAGGACTTTCATGAAGAAGAAAGTAGCGATAATGGTAGCTATAGGATTAGTAGGGATTATAATCCTTGTGATAATAGCTCTACCACTCACAAAAAGACAAGAGCCACCCACTTTACAAGAGGGTGAAGTAATAGAAGATCGTTTTGGAGCTATTTGCTCCTTATCAGGTATTATTGAGCGCATTGAAATGAAAGATGAGGAAGGAATTATCCTTCAAAAAGAGAAAGAAAATTGGATAGAAGAAGCTTATCCTACATTGGTATATAATCAAGAAGCAGTACAGAGCTTGCTTAACCATTTAAAGATTACTATAAGTGAGCAGGTTATTCATAATGTACAGGACCTAGAAAAGTATGGCATCAAAGAAGGTGCGCCTATGGTGACACTTTACAATGAAGAAAATACAGGTGAAACGTTAGTTATAGGTGGACAAACAGCGGATAAGATGAAAAGCTATGTATGGAATGAAGTACACCAAGCCCTCTATATCGTTACCAATGAGCAAATGGAGCAATTATCTTTAAAAAGAGATGAGCTCCTTGTAAAGAAACTCAGTCTTCCTGAAAAAGACAGTATCTGGCAGATGCGCATAGAAGAAGAAGGAGAAAAGCCCCTTATTTTAGTGAAAAGTGAATTAGAAGGTCAAGAAGGTTATGAAGAGTGGCAAATCAAGGACTTTTTTGTGGATGCCCACACTCTAAGTGGGGAATGGATGACAAACCTTTTGGATCAGTTAGAAGCATTTGAAAAAGATGGTTTTGTAGGAACAGTGGAAGGTTTAGAAGATCCTGGGTTATTAGAAAATAACTTAACACTTGTACTTAATGAAAATTGGACCATTCAGTTTGGAAAAGTTAAAAATGGCTTTATCTATTTTACCTATAGTGAAGAGCCTTATATCTATAAAATGGCAGAGGATAAAATACGCCCTTTCATAAATTTAAAACCTATTGAAATGATCCGGAAGGAAGTCCATATTCCCCAATTAGAAGGGTTGGAAAAAATTACATTTAATAATCCAAAAGAGAGTTTTATATTAGAAGTTAAAGAAGAGTTAGGAACTCAAGAAGAAGAAAGTAACACCCAGTCACCAGAGAACAAGAAGCCAGTCTATGAAGGGAAACTTGAAAAACGACGACTTAATCAGCAAGAGCTAGAAGAAATATTGGATTTAACAGGAAAAAGTATTCGTATTGAAATGCTTCTTAAAAACCCTCAAATTGAGCAAAAAGAAAATCGCCCACCAGAAGTAAGTTTACGATTTGACTACAAAGCAGGTTATTCTAAATCCATTGAATTGGTTCCTTATGATATTCATTTTTATATATTACGGGTAGATGGGATCGTAGAGTTTGCAGCCAGTAAACAACCAGTTATGGCGCTTTTTAATACCCTTAGCCAATGGGCGAGTCAAGAAGAATAGGAACAAATGGGGTAGAGTTTATCTACTCCTTTTGTTTCAAAAAAGGTCTAAAACAAATATGATAAAATCATGAAAAAGGGAAGATACTAATGATGTACTCCGTTTATATAGTAAAATGTAAAGATGGTACATATTATACAGGTTACACCACAGATGTGATAAAAAGAGTAGCTGCCCACAATGCCCAAAAAGGGGCTAAGTATACAAAAGGACGCATACCTGTAGAACTTGTATATGAGGAACATTTTGAAGATAAGCGCAGCGCCTTACAAAGAGAATATGCCATTAAACAATTAACGAAATTTCAAAAAGAACAGCTCATATTAGGTGTAAATACCAGTAAAGGGTGAGAAAGATGAAAAAAAAGTGTATAGAATATCTAGGAATTTTTATAGGTGCCATTTGTATATCCGTAGGGCTATATTTCTTCTGGATGCCCTCTGACTTAGCAGCAGGAGGGGTAAGTGGCTTATCCATTGTTATTAAAGCTTTAGTTCCAGCGATTCCTATAGGTATTATTTTATTAACACTGGACTGCATTATGTTTACCATTGGATTTCTCGTATTAGGTAAGAGCTTTGGACTAAAGAGTATTGTTTGCAGTTTAGAAGTCTCTATTTGTATGACCATCTTAGAGGGTTTTATACCTCATATTCAGCCTTTAAGTAGAGATATGCTCATTACTCTTCTATTTGGTGCTCTGTTTATTGCCCTAGGCCAAGCTATTGTTTTTAATTTAGGGGCTTCTTCAGGAGGGACAGACATTATTGCTAAGATTATTGCCACCTACTCTCAGCTTAATATCGGCACAGCACTTATTATGGCTGATTTGCTAGTGGTTATTAGTGCAACAGGAATCTTTGGACTTGAAAAGGGATTATATGCTGCTTTAGGTGTTATTGTAACAAGTACCTTAATCGATTATATTATTTCAGGGTTTACTATCCAAAAATATGTAACCATTATCCCCTCTACAGCTGAGACTGCTAAAGCTATTAATCAATATATCTTGTATACTCTAAATCGTGGGGCTACTATTTATCGGGCAGAAGGGGCTTATAGTCAAGAACAAAAAACAGTTATTACGACAGTAATAGAACGTAAAGGATTTATAGATTTAAAAAGACAAATTATAGTCTTAGATCCATTGGCCTTTGTAACCGTTCAAAATTTACATGAAGTAGTAGGAGAAGGCTTCTAATTTAAGAATAAAAACTAGTAGCATTTAAAATAATTAAATGTACTAGTTTTTATTTTTTGAAAGTTTATTTTTTGAAAGTATTGACTTTATAAAAAAATAGATATACTATAAAACATATCAACTTACTAGGTAATGGAGGGTACCATGAAGATTTCAGCAAAGGCAAGATATGGTTTAAGAGCTTTAGTGGATTTAGCTATTCATTCTGGAGGGGAACAGGTGGCCTTACAGCAGATAGCTAGAAGGCAAGAATTATCTGTTCCCTATTTAGAACAAGTCTTTTCACTCTTAAAGAAGACAGGTATTGTAAAGAGTGTAAAAGGAGCCCAAGGAGGCTATATATTAGCTAAAGAACCTTATGCTATTACAGTAGGTGAAATCTTACGGATTATTGAAGGAGATATGACTATTGTAGAGGAAGAGCGCACCCCTCATACCTTTAATTTGATTCAATCGAATATGGAAGCATGTATTAAGCGTAATGTGTGGGATAAGGTAACTGAAAGTATCTATGAAGTTATTGACAATATGACGATAGAAGAGCTCATGAGAGACTATGAGTTACTCCATATTAAGGATAATTTAATGTATTATATTTAAAAAATAAGGAGGTTTGTAGAATGAAGAAAATAGCAGGAAATATTACAGAATTAATTGGTCACACGCCACTGCTTCGTGTGTCTGGTTATGAAAAAGAGCAAGCTCTAGAGGCAGAGATTATCGTCAAGCTAGAACGTTTTAATCCAGGAAGTAGTGTAAAGGATCGTGCAGGGTATTACATGATCCAAAAGGCGGAGGAACAAGGTCTCATTAATAAAGATACTACCATTATTGAACCAACCAGTGGTAATACAGGAATAGCCCTGGCTTTTATTGCAGCAGCAAAAGGTTATAAAATGATATTGACTATGCCGGATACAATGAGTACTGAACGACGTAGTATTCTCAAGGCTCTAGGAGCACAATTAGTTTTAACAGAGGGTGCTAAAGGAATGAGAGGTGCCATCGATAAGGCAGAAGAACTAGCAAAGGAGATACCTAATAGCTATATTCCTCAACAATTTGAAAATGAAGCCAACCCTTTAGCACACCGTGAAACAACAGGGATAGAAATCTGGGAAGATACAGAAGGAGAAGTTGACTTTTTTGTAGCAGGAGTAGGCACTGGGGGAACCATTACAGGTGTAGGTGAAGCCCTTAAGGAGAGAAAACCTAGTGTAAAGATTGTGGCTGTAGAGCCTAAGGATTCTGCAGTTCTCTCAGGTGAAAAGCCAGGACCTCATAAGATTCAAGGCATTGGTGCAGGTTTTGTGCCTAAAATCCTTAATAGAGATGTCATTGATGAAATTATTCCTATTAAAAATGAGGTAGCCTTTGAGACTACTCGCCTTTTAGCTAAGACAGAAGGCATTTTGGTTGGGATATCTTCTGGAGCAGCTTTAGCAGCAGCGACTCAGTTAGCTAGACGTCCTGAGAATAAAGGAAAGAAAATCGTTGTTCTTTTACCTGATACTGGAGAAAGATATTTATCCACAGCTCTTTTTCAATAAAGAGGGACATAAATCCCTTTTCTGCAAAGAGACTAATGAGGGAGAGATAAGCAAAAAATCGTTTATTAAGTATGAAATAACAGAAGTAATAAAGAGATTTCCATATGGAGCTTTCGTGTTTTTTACAGGAAAGAAAAAGTTGGAAGTTCTCTTTAATACTTCTTTTTTATTATAAAAAGAGAAATAAGGGATGAAGAGTATAAATTGTGATAAAATAAATAAGTAAATACTAAGAGAGCAGATTACAAAAAGCTTTAAAGAGGATAGCAGCTCTTTTGAAAGAAATAGAGAGGATGAAAGGAATGGTTCAATTTAATAATTCGTGGGATGAAAAGTTAAAGGAGGAGTTTGAGAAACCTTACTACAAGGCACTAAGAGAATTTTTAAAGGAAGAGTATAGTCATCAAATCATTTATCCACCTATGGAAGATATTTTTAATGCCCTTAAGACAACTAGTTATGAGGCTGTAAAAGTAGTTATTTTAGGACAAGATCCTTACCATGGAGCCAATCAAGCCCATGGAATGGCTTTTTCAGTCCAACCTAGCATACCTACTCCTCCTTCCTTGAAAAATATTTATAAAGAACTTCATCAGACACTAGGTTGCAAGATTCCTAATAATGGTTATTTGATGAAATGGGCAAAGCAAGGTGTTCTTCTTTTAAATACGGTACTAACTGTGCGAGCAGGTTCACCACAGTCTCATAAGGGAAAAGGATGGGAAGTTTTTACAGATCGTATCATCACTCTCCTTAATGAACGAGAGGATCCCATTATCTTTTTACTGTGGGGAGCACCTGCTAAAGCTAAAAAATCACTGATTACGAATCCTAAGCATAGCATATTAACGGCAGCTCACCCTAGTCCACTGTCGGCCCATAATGGCTTTTTTGGTTGTAATCATTTTGGAAAAGTGAATGAGTATCTCCAGCAGATGGGAAAAGCTCCTATAGATTTTCAAATAGAAGATATTTAAGAGTTTGAGAATAGAATGAATGAAATAATTTTTTTCTTGCATAAAGGAATTGACAAATAATATTTAATTATTTATAATTCAAGGTATAATTTAATAATAAGTTAAAGGTAATGAAAAGAAGAGTAGATTTTTGTAAGAGGCTAACAGAGAGCTGAGGAAGCTGAAAATCAGCAGCAAGGACAAAAATTGAAGAACATCTTGGAACTGCTAACCGAAAGGCTGTAGAGCGGAGTAGGCTTAGACGGGGTAGACCGTTATATCTAAAACGTATCGATGAGTCTGTACGTTTCTGAGATATCTAGGTGACTAGATAAATTAGGGTGGCAACGCGAGTTAACCTTCGTCCCTTTCCATAGGGATGGAGGTTTTTTTAGTATCCAATTTTGAGGAGGAATGAAAATGAAACTGCAATTACCAAAGGACTATGTATCAAAGCTTGATTTACGTGAAACAGAGGTAGCCATTAAGAAGTTGAAGGATTATTTCGAAAATGCACTAGCCTATGAACTGTATTTAACCCGAGTATCTGCTCCTCTATTTGTTAAACCTGAAACGGGGTTGAATGACAATTTAAATGGGGTAGAAAGACCGGTTGGTTTTGACATCTTAGATGATGATAATGCTTATGTAGAAGTCGTCCATTCTCTTGCCAAGTGGAAGAGGATGGCATTAGGAAGATATGGTTTTGAAGTCAATGAAGGACTTTATACGGATATGAATGCCATTCGTCGAGATGAGGAACTGGATAATTTACATTCTCTCTATGTGGATCAATGGGATTGGGAAAAAGTCATTACAAAAGAGATGCGTACGGAAGCATTTTTAATAGAAACAGTCAATCAAATTTATAATGCTTTCTTAAAGACAGAGAAATATATTACGACAGAATATCCTATGTTAGAGAAAGTTCTTCCAGAGCATATTACCTTTATTACTTCCCAAGAGCTTTTAGATAAATATCCTGATCTTTCATCAAAAGATAGGGAAACGGCCTTTTGTAAAGAACACAAAGCCGTATTTATCATGAAAATTGGAAAAGAACTTTCCAATGGCGAGCCTCACGATGGAAGAGCACCTGACTATGACGATTGGGACTTAAATGGCGACATTTTATTTTGGAATCCCATTCTAGAATGTGCCTTTGAACTTTCTTCCATGGGCATTCGTGTGGATGAAGTTTCTCTTAGGAAACAATTAGAGGTGAGAGATGCTTTAGATCGAGGCAAAATGGACTTTCATAAGCAAGTTCTAGAGAAAAAGCTACCTTATACCATTGGAGGAGGGATTGGACAATCACGTATCTGTATGTACTTTTTACAAAAAGCCCATATTGGCGAAGTGCAAGCTTCTTTGTGGCCAGATAAAATGATTGAAGCCTGTGAACAAAAGGGCATTACTCTTCTTTAAGCTGGGAAAAAGGTATAAAAAAAGTCGATATGTCTAAAAATAGCTGAGAGACATCCAGATGGAGGGAATAAACATGTTGATCAGTGGTATAATGGCTATCGTATCAGGTCTTTTAATGAGTGTACAGGGTGTATTTAATACCCGAGTCACAGAAAAGGCAGGTTTATGGTTTACTACCAGTATTGTACAGGGCACAGCCCTTGTTACCTGCCTTTTAGTCTTGTTATTTGTAAAGGATGCAAATCTAGAAGGGTTAAAGTTCGTTAATAAGTTCTATTTATTAGGTGGTGTAATGGGTGCTGGAATTACCTATGGTGTGATTGTGGCTATGGGGAAATTAGGGCCTGCTTATGCCATTATGTTCATCCTTGTAGCTCAGATGATTACAGGATATGCTATTGAACTTTTTGGACTCTTTGGTACAGAAAAAGCAGGTTTTATGTGGACCAAACTTTTGGGTGTTGCTATTATGATTGGTGGAATTGTATTATTTCAGTGGAAGAAGTAGGGTGTATAGGAAAAAGAGTCCCTAATCATTAAGAGGTTAGAAAAAGAAACCATTTAAGACGGTTTGGAAATTTTTCTTTCATTAATTAATAATTAAGATTTTATAAAAAACATAAAAATCACAACAATACTTCATAATAAATAAAAAGATTTAGGAGTTTTTAGGGAAAGATGCTAAAAATAATAACAGTATTTGTTATAAATTGTGAATTATTATGCTGAATTCTGTGATATACTTAAAGTTGATAAGAAATAAATGAGGGCTACGTGTATACTAAATTGTCTGACTAATCAAAATAAAGAATGATAAAATAAAATTTAATGCAGGGGGTATCGGTTTGCGTAATTGGACTACACTTTCAAAGAATGAATTACAGGATTTAAAAGGGGAATTAGAAAAAACCTATGAGAACTATGTTTCTCAACAACTTAAATTAGATATGTCTCGTGGCAAGCCAGCAGGCACCCAATTAGATATAACTAATGGTATTTTAGACGCTTTAGATAATTATATAACTGAAGATGGAACAGATGCACGTAATTATGGGGTGTTAGATGGGCTTCCAGAAGCTAAAAAGTTGTTTTCAGATTTATTAGGTATTCCAACCACTCATATTATTATTGGAGGGAATTCTAGTCTTAACTTGATGTATGACATGATGATGCGTCTCTATGTTTTTGGAACACAAGGCCATTTGCCATGGGGTAAGCAGGGGAACGTTAAATTCCTATGTCCAAGTCCAGGTTATGATAGACATTTTGCTATTTGTGAGGACTTAGGCATTGAAATGATGAGTATACCTATGACAGAAGCAGGACCTGATATGGAAGTTGTAGAGGAATTAGTTAAGCAGGATGCTTCTATTAAGGGGATTTGGTGTGTGCCTCTTTATTCTAATCCACAAGGTATTTGCTATAGTGAAGAAACAGTAAGGCGCTTAGCTAGTATGGAAACAGCTGCCCCTGATTTTCGTATCTTTTGGGATAATGCCTATGGTGTGCATCCTGTTTATAAAGAGGAAAAATTAGCTGATATTTTTGCAGAAGCACAAAAAGCTGGGAATGAAGAACGAGTTTACTACTTCTTTTCTACTTCAAAAATAACTTTTCCAGGAGCAGGAGTATCTTTGATTGCCGCCAGTTCTAGCAATATAGCTGAGATTAAAAAGCATCTTACCATACAGACTATAGGACATGATAAACTCAATCAATTACGTACGGTAAGATATTTTAAAGATGCCCAAGGTATACATGCCCATATGGCAAAGTTAGCAGAAGAACTTAAACCTAAATTTGATATTGTCCTAGAGACATTAGAACGTGAACTGGAAGATACAGGACTTGCAACCTGGACAAAACCAATGGGAGGCTATTTTGTAGCCATAGATACCTTAGAAGGCTGTGCCAAAGCAACTGTTGATTTAGCCAAAAAAGCAGGAGTTGTGTTAACAGGAGCAGGGGCTACCTATCCTTATGGAAAGGATCCACAAGATAGAAATATTCGTCTGGCCCCTACCTATCCCACGCTAGAGGAATTGAGAGTAGCTATTGAACTATTCTGTGTTTGTGTTAAATTAGCAGGCGTAAATAAGCTTTTAGAAGCAATCTAAACTAAAAAGTCCTTAAAAGAAAAGGAGTAATCACCTTTTTCTTTTAAGGACTTTTCATTGTTAGTGAAAAAATAAGGATCATTTAGTTCATTAAAAAGTAAGCTCTTTTTCGATTTGCCCTTGCTTTAGTTGTAAAAAGCGCTGATTAGAGGAACCACGATAGCGTAGGGTAGGATCATGAAGCCCTATCTCAAAAGGGCCATCTATAAGAACATCTATATGACTAAGAAGTCTATATTTTATAGGATCCTGAAGTAAATCGTCGTAAAGATAACCTGTATAAGCCCAAATAGAAAGATTTTGTTGGTGAAGGCATAAAGCTAAATCACTAAGAGCTTCCGCTTGGTCAAAGGGCTCACCACCTGAAAAGGTTACGCCATCAATTAAGGGTTTATTTTTTAAAATACGTTTATAAATTTCTTCTATGGAGCAAACTTCACCATAGTCGGGGGCTTGCATGGCTGTATTTTGACAACCAGGACAATCGTGCTGGCAACCTGATACAAATACGACACTACGAAAGCCAAGTCCATTTACCGTAGAGTGGTCTAGAAAACCTGCTATCTGTAAGGTGTTCATACGTTGGTATAGGTCTTGCGATGGTTTTCATCATGGGCCAGTCGATCTTGTCTTTCAGCGACTTTACCACTCCCAAAGCGCTCATCAAGACTGAGGTAACCTGTTACCCGGCTGATTCCCTGAATATGTGAACTGCTACAAGTTGGACAATTCTTAACTTGCTCTGTGACATAAGTGCCACATTCTTTACAATATCTTAAATGGAAGTTAATGCCTATATAGCTAATATTAGAATTTTCATAGGCATAGCGAATGATTTTTTCAATGGTTTCACCTGTAGGATAACCATCGACTTCAATGTAACTAATATGTCCTGCATTACACATCTTATGAAAAGGTGCTTCAATTTGAATCTTATCAGGAATTGAAATAGGGAAGCTAACAGGAACATGGTAGCTATTGGTATAATAATCCTTATCAGTCACACCAGGGATTTGCCCAAAGAGGCTCCGATCTTGAACAATGAATTTTCCACTTAAGCCTTCAGCTGGTGTGGCATAACAACTCCAGTTCATCTGGGTATCCATTGTGGTTTTATCTGTAAAGTCACGAATACATTGAACAATTTGGTAGCCCAGTTCACGAGACCCTTGGGATTCACCGTGGTGTTTACCTGTTAAAGCAATGAGGGTTTCGGCTAAACCTATAAAACCAATAGACCAAGAACCATTTTTAAGAATGGGGTCAATACTATCATTAGGGCCAAGGCCTTCAGAACCTAACATAAGCCCTTCACCTACAACAAAAGGTAAATCCTTTACTTTTAATTTTTTTAATATGTCATAACGGTGAAGAAGGGATTCCTTAGCATCATTGAGCCGTTGATCAAGAAGCTCCCAAAAACGCTCTAAATCACCTTTGGAAGAGAGGGCAATACGTGGGAGGTTAATGGTTGTAGGCGCATTATTTCCACGACGATTAGGCCCTTCAGGTCCGTTAACATTGGAACAAATATAGGTTCGACATCCCATAGTTGCAGGTAGAATCCCTTTATTGTAATAAGCAAGATTGAAATCGGAATCTAAATTCATAAAAGTAGGATTCATACGAATAGCAGCTACCCGACAAGCTAATTGAAAGAGGTAGTAGTAAGGGTCACCTTCGTTACGGTTCACACCACTTTTGACACGGAAGATAATATTAGGGAAAATAGGCTGTTCATTTTTTCCTAGTCCTTTTTCATACTCTTCAAGGAAAATCTCACAAACCAAAGCAGCATCCTTGCTTTGAGGTATCCCAATATTTAAACTACTAAAAGGAACTTGAGAACCTGCACGAGAGTGCATGGTGTTCAGGTTATAGACAATTCCTTGCATAGCTTGACGTACACGTTGAACGAGCTTAGTATCAACGAACTCTTTAAAGGCTTCAGGTCCTTTTACAGCTTCTAATTCATGATATTCACTTATAATTTCTTCACGAGTAGAAAGAACATAGGGGGCCATATCATTATCAAAATTAACGTGGGATTGGCCACCAAACATATCATTTTGAGAAGATTGAAGTAAAATACAGCTGAGCTCGGCAGCAGACTCAATACGTTTAGGCTTACGGATTGTTCCATAGCCTGTATTAAATCCCTTTTCAAAAATCTTGCCTGTATCAATATGTAGACAGTTAATGGTTAAGTTATAGCTATCCAAGTCATGGTAGTAGAGGTCTCCTAACTCATGAAGCTTAGCTAATTTTTTGGGCATTTTAGAAAGGGTATGCCATTTATTAGTTTCACTGGCAATCCTTAATAATTTAGAGGAAAAGTTATTGCCTACATTGGCATTATCTCGATCCGTTTCCACACCAATACTATGAACAGTATCCATTAATTCCGATTTTAAATCTCGGATGCGGGTTCTTTCTTTACGATAATTAGAATATGAATTTTTAATATCTACTAAACGTAAATCCACTAAAGTATCTTCAATAAGGTCTTGGATTTGCTCTACATTAATCTCATATTTATAATCACGATAAATGCGATTTTTTACCTCTTTACAAATACTTTCTAAATCCATTTCAAGATTAAGATTTTTAGCAGAACGTTCAATAGCATTTTGGATTTTGGTAATGTCAAAGCTTACCTTGCGCCCGTCACGCTTGATAACATAGTATTTCATGGTTAGAAACTCCCCCTTTGTTTTTAAAAAGCTATAGGTTATAGCATACTACATATAGTCTTTTTCTCATTAATACTATACTATATGTTGCATATTTAAAATTCAAGCAAGTACTTTTAGATAATTTTGTCAATAGTTAATTCTGCCGAAAAAAATGAAGATAGGAAGTATAAGGAGAAGGCAGAGTTGAAAAAATGATTTTCAAATAAAACATAGTAGTGTAAGATAAGAGAAGAAAAAAGAGAGAATAAGGAGAACTGACATGAGGCCATATGTAGTGGTAGACATAGAGACAACAGGGACTCATCCATTAAATAACGATATTATTGAAATAGGCGCCGTTTATGTGGAAGAGGGAAAAGTCATGGAGCATTTTAATGAATTGATTTGCCCTAATCAAGAAATTTCTGATTATATTACAGGGATTACGGGAATTACCAATGACATGGTAAAGGATGCCCCACCCATTGAAGAGGTCATGCCTCGTTTTATTACATTTTGTAAAGAGGCCTTTCTTATTGGGCACAATCTCATTCTTTTTGATTATCGCATGCTCAAGACCAAGGCCACTTTATTAGGTTTACCTTTTGAAAAAGAAGGGTTAGATACTTTGGTCATTTCCCGTAAGATGCTTCCACAACTTCCTAGTAGACGACTCGGGGATCTTTGTGACTATTATGGTATTTCTTTAGAAAATGCCCATCGGGCTTATGATGATGCCTATGCTACTTATGAGCTCTTTGAATGTTTAAGAAGGGATTTTGAAGAGATCAATACCAATCTGTTTAAAGAAGAGAAAATAAAATGGGAAAGCCCTAAAAATGTTCCATTAACGGCTAAACAAAAAAAGTATTTGATCAGTTTATGTACTAAGCATGGTTTGGAGTTGGGACAGGATGTGGATCATTTAACAAAGTCAGAGTGTAGTAAGCGAATAGATCATATTATCTATCAATATGGTAAATGATAAAAGTATTAATAATTTTGTAGGAAGGGCATAAATATAATAAGAGAAGACACAAATACTCAAGATCTTAGATGATTTTGAGTATTTTATTTTATCTAAAGGAGAAATTTATGAGACAGCAGTCCTTTCCAAGCAATCTAAAAAACTTTATTGTACAAACTTCATTTGATGTGGAAGATATTAAAAGAGACTATCCTAACCTTCTAATTACATCCATTGCACCTCAAATTATAGATGTTGAAATCTTGCCAGGAGGGGAGGAAGATTTTCAGCGTTTTCAAAGACAATTTAAGCTACTATTTGTCCCTATTGCATTGGGATTAAATGCTAATGGCGCTTTGGCAGATGCCAATATTTCAGTTTTTCATAACTATCCTTATGGAGAATTAAGAGGAAGAGATATTATCATTGGTTTTATTGATACAGGTATTGATTATACTAATGTTCTTTTTAAGGAAGCCAATAATACAACGCGCATTGTAGGTATATGGGACCAGACCATAGAGGGAAATCCTCCACCAGGCTTTATATATGGAACCGAGTATTTAAAAGAGCAGATTGATGAGGCGCTATCAGCAGCAGATCCCTATACCATTGTTCCTTCTAGAGATGAAATAGGCCATGGAACTTTTTTAGCAGGTGTAGCAGCAGGCGATGATAAAACAGGAGAAGCAACTTATAGAGGGGGAGCACCAGAGGCCTTTATTGCTATGGTTAAGCTAAGGCCAGCCAGAGAGGATATTAAAGCCTATTATTTAATTAGGGAGGAGGCTATAGCTTATCAAGAAAATGATTTAATTGCAGGGATTACGTATTTACAAGAATTAGCCAGACGCCTCACTAAGCCTTTAGTTATTTGTATTGGAGTAGGAGCTAATTTTGGGGCACATAATGGAAATAATATAACGGAACAGTACTTAGAAACACTCTCCTCTGCTCAAGCTATTCTCTTAGTTGTCGCAGTAGGTAATGAGGCCAATAGTGACCATCATTATTCAGGAAGGGTAGAAAATAATGAAAGTGAGACTTTAGAAATTAATGTGGCCGAAAATGAAAAAGGGTTTTCCCTTTTTTTATGGACGGCTGTTTCCAATAAGCTCACCCTATCTATTAAAAGTCCTATTGGTCAAGTCATTGAAAAGGTTCCACTTCTTCCAGGGGAAATACAAACCTATCGGTTTAATTTAGAACAGACGATTTTATCAGTTATCTATGTTTATCCCGATGCCCAGACGGGGGGAGAAAGGATATTATTATTTTTTGAAGCGCCTACTCCTGGTTTATGGAGTATTACGGTTTATGGAGAAAATGTGCTGGATGGGGTGTACAATATTTGGCTACCACGTAATGGGTTTATAGAGGCAGATACACGGTTTTTAAAACCTGATCCTGAGATTACTGTACAAATACCAGCTACAAGTATTAGCCCCATTGTGGTAGGCGGATATGACTATATTGATCAAAGTATTTATATTGCTTCAGGAAGAGGACCTACTACAGCCAATGTCATTAAACCAGATTTAGTCGCACCTTCTGTTAACGTACAAGGTCCCCAACTGACAGGAGGTTATACGACTTATGTAGGTACCAGTGTGGCAGCAGCCATTACGGCTTCAGCTTGTGCCCTATTATTACAATGGGCATTATACGAAGGGAACTTGCAGACTATTAATACACGTGTGGCACGTGCCATTCTCATTCGAGGAGCTAGGCGAACCGATGGAATTGTCTATCCTAATTCTGTTGAAGGTTATGGCAAACTGGATTTACAAAACAGTATCGCAAACGTTTATTAGGGGGGAGACTATGCGCGTAATCATAGAGCATGAAGCAAAGGATGGAAGAGAGTGGCTTCAATTAGAAAAAGGGCTGCACAGTCTGGGTCCAACCTATAAGATAGCTGATTTAAGTCCAGAAGCCCTATCTGCTTTTAGAGAAAAGGCAGTTTCCGTAGAAGAAGCCTTTTCTATTGAATTAGTAGGAAGTCAAGAAGAGCTCCCTTTATCCCTTAGGCGTAGCCCTCTAATGGTAGCTTACATAGGCGTTAAGCAACAAGGGGAGGTAGATGCGTATTATCATTTAGCAACTGGCGAAGTAGAGACAGGACAAATGGCACACAGTTTACCAAGAAACTCTTTTATAAGTTGCTATAGTAAAACCAATCGATGTGATGCCAGCCAATATCTAAGGTGTATCCAGTTTTTAATACGTAGGGCCACACAATTTCATCAGCCTTTACTGATTTATACGGCTATTCAGATTCCTCTCGCCTTTTATAGGTATCGCACACTTACTTTTAAAATGATTAATAACTGGATAAAGGAAACAGACGCTATGGTAGTAGCCACAGAAGCCTTCAGGTCTATTTACGTTCACTATACCCCTCAAGTAAGAGCATTTGAACCTTATGAAGAAGAAGGTCTTTATGTGGAAGAAGGCTTTAAAGAGGCAGTAGAAAGGGCAGGGCATCTTTTAATTCATTATAGAAAGGCAAAAGAAGTAAGAAGAGAGTATTACAAAGAAGAGGTTATAAAAGGAAAGCTGTATGAGGATGTTTTTTATAATCAATTACCAGTAGACACACCACTCTCTATCGCTTTAGGGGAAGGCGCTTTGAAGCCATCCTCTTTTTATGAAGAAAAGGGCTTTAAAGTCATTGAGTTTGAGGGGAAGCCTATAGCTTTACAAGGAATCAAGGAGAATTATGAAAAACATGGGGAAAGTTTAAAACCTTTAGTGGTACCTCAGTTTAAGGTTTCTCTATTAAGTGAACTACAACCCAATAGAGAAAAGGAGCTGTTACGTCGTCCTTATAGCGTATTAGGTGATAGAGGGGTCTGGAGTGGCGAAGGGGTATGCATTGGGGTAATAACAACAGGGCAAGTAGATGCATCCCATGAAGCCTTCAAGGATGAACAAGGAAAGAGTCGCCTTGTTTATTTATGGCAACAAGAGGAGAAGGAAGAAAAGCCTGTCTATCCAGAAAGAACTCCAAGTGAGACCACTTTTTTATTAGGAATAGCAGGAGGTTATAGCAAGGATTATCAAGGAATAGCCCCTAAAGCAGAATTCCTTGTGGCCCAGATTAAACCAGCCCCTCTTGCCGTGCAAAGAGTATATGGAGGCAATACTTCTCAAGGTCATGTGGAGCTTTTAGATGTATTAAGTGGGATGCTGAAGCTAGTAGAATGGGCTAAAGAAAGACACAAACCTCTAGTTCTTTGTCTCCCTTTTGAAGGCCCTTTAATCAGTCATGGAGGAAAAATCCAATGGGAGGAGTACTTTTCAAAAATAGGTAAAAAATTAGGCTGTACAATCGTTGTGTCAGCAGGAGAGGAAGGAAATAAAGGGCATCATCAATGTCTTTTAAGTGCATATAGGACCTATAGTGAAGCAACGATAGAAGTAAAGAAAGAAGGACAAAGTTGGGCAATGCAACTTAGGCAACAAGGGCTAGCAGCTTTTAAGTTAAGTCTTTTTTCAAAAACCACAGGTGAGCTTCTTTTCTTCGATATGCAGCAGGCAGGTGAACAAAGAGGCGAGACGGGAGCTTATTGCTTAAGTCGGGGGCTACAAAGGGATGAAGAACAAGGTGGAAGTGAGCTGTTGCTAAATATAGGTCATCTTCCGAAAGGAGAATGGCAACTTCGGGTAGAGAGAAAAGAAGGCAGGCACTATCCTTTAGAAGTTTGGTTAGCCTCTCAAAGCTTTAATCCTTTTATAAAGCTTCAATCGCCTTCCCCTTTTCAAACCCTTAATCCTTTGGCACATTTGAAGCATGTGATAAGCGTAGGAGCCTATGATGCCAAAAGTGATACACTCCTTGGGAGCTCCGGTAGAGGAAAACGTGAAGAGTTTCCCCAAAAACCTTTAGTCGTTGCACCAGCATTAGATGAATTAGCACCATGCAAAAGAGGATGGGAAAGAGTGGATGGCACATTGGTTGCCACAGGTTTAATAGGAGGTGTAGTGGCTAACTTATATAGTGGAACCACCAGTCAATGGAATAGTCTCTTAATGAGTCAAAGGCTTTTAGAATGGCAAAGCCTAAGGCAGGGTGAAACCTATCCTTATTTAGGACATCAAGCTCCTTTCCTAGAGAAAAAAGTACTTCAAGCCATTTTAAAGACACCTTGTTTTGAAAGGAGTTAAAGGAAGGAGGAGGGTGTCCTTTGTTTAATAATAAAATAAGTCCACCAGTTCAATTAGCCTTACGCTATGAAAATTTATTAACAGCTGAAACAAGATCACTCTTTCAAGATGCTGAGGACCCACAAAAATGGCACCTTATT
The DNA here is from genome assembly GCA_023412455.1 of Bacillota bacterium. Lineage (GTDB taxonomy): Bacteria > Bacillota > Clostridia > Lachnospirales > Cellulosilyticaceae > Sporanaerobium. Next base: position 12,970 of record JAEYNQ010000134.1, on the reverse strand, counting down.
GTGAAATATACCCAAAGCTTAGAGGGAGCTACCCAAAGGTTAGGATTACACGTTTTTTTAATCAATGAACAATTTGCTTTAGTGACCATAGACAAACAAAATATAACGCGACTTTCTGACGAAGGCAATGTGATTTATATCACGTTTTCACAAGTTTTTAGCTATATCAACCAATCCCTGAATGAAATCTGTATGACCAATGTGATTCAGGCGAGTGGGAACTATAGGGTGACAGGGAAGGGCATTTTAGTAGGTATAGTAGATACAGGGATTGACTATAGCCATCCTGATTTTATAATGGCCAATGGAAAAAGTCGTATTCGCTTTTTATGGGATCAAACATTGCCAGGAAAGCCACCTATGGGCTTTGAAACAGGAACAGAATATACCAATGGAGAGATTAATGCGGCGCTTGCGCAGCCAGAAAAATCAGAACAGCTGGCTTTGGTTCCCTCACAGGATACCCTAGGACATGGAACAGTCCTGGCAGGAGTTGCTGCAGGAAATGGAAGAGGCTCGGGAGGTAGGAATAGGGGTGTAGCTAGTGAGAGTGAGTTACTGATTGTGAAATTAGGTCAAGAAGGCACAGATTCCAATCGTCCCATAACTAGGGAAATATTACTTGGGATACGTTATGTGATAGAAAAGGCAAAAGAGCTTAACCAACCGATTGTTATTCTTTTAGGTATAGGAACAAGTATAGGAGGACATGATGGAACAGCTGTTTTAGAACAATATTTGGAGCAAGTGGCAGAAACGTGGTCTTGTAATTTTGTAGTAGGGACAGGTAATCAAGGGGATAAGGGAGGACATACAAGTGGGCAGATAAGAGAGGAAGAGGAAGTAGATATTCAGTTACTTATTGAGCAACCTAAACAAAACTATCAATGTGGTGTGTGGAAACAATTTATCGATGAGGTACAGGTAGTCATTGAATCACCTCAAGGGGAACGAACAGAGAGCTTAGGTATACTAACACCTAATCGTGTTTATTTCTTTAATAATACCATTGTGCTTGTTAATATTTCAGAACCTAGTATAGATATTTTGAAGCAAGTTGTTTCTATCTATTTTGAGGCTCAAACAGAGGAAGGGATTAATACAGGAATATGGCATATTCGATTAACAGGTATAAGGGTATTAGAGGGAAGCTACAATGCATGGGGGCAGATTAATGCAGATCCTCTCGATCGTACCCGATTTTTAAAAGCAGATAGTGAAAAGACATTAACTATTCCTTCTACTACAATGGCCATAACCAGCGTAGGAGCCTTTAGTTCCAGTATATCTCAAGTAGCTGCTTTTTCAGGAAGAGGTTTTACTGGGGATGAGAGAGTTAAGCCTGACTTAGTGGCGCCAGGAGTAAATGTTTTAGCTCCTTCTATTAAGCCAGATGTTTTGTATGAGGAAGTATCCGGTACTAGTGTGAGTGCTGCTTTTGTAGCAGGCGCTTATGCCTTACTTATGGAATATGGAATCCTTCAGTTGGGTTTACCCTATCTCTATGGTGATACCCTCAAAATTTATCTTTTGACAACAGCCCAGCGACCTATAACTTATAGTCCTTTTCCCAATTCAGCGTGGGGATATGGCAGCTTATGTGTCGAAGAGGCCTTAAATCGAATAAGTGAGGTTAATGCAACCTCTACCTAAGAGGGGGAAAGAAGAGTGGAAAATAAAACCGATGCCACTTTACAAATATTGAGTATTGTTCCAGAAGAAGAGCGGATGAATACGGCAGAATATCTACAATTACTAGGCTTTGATAATCCTAATAATTGGCAGATTATTGTAAAGTATAATGGAGATATTGAAAGAGTTGTAAGAGAGCAGGGTGGGATTGCACAGATTATTAATGAACAATATGCCTTAATAACCGTTCCTCCAGCCAATATAAGGAATTTACTGAATTATACAGAAGTAGAATATATAGAAACCTCTAAGCGAATGGTTTATACAGTGACCAATGGAATGGAGGTAAGCTGTATTACTTCTGTTCAGAATAATCCACCCTATAACTTAAAGGGAGAAGGTGTCCTTTTAGGGATGGTGGATTCGGGAATTAACTATGCCCACCCCGACTTTAGAAATGAAGACGGAACCACCCGCATTACCTCCATTTGGGATCAAGGGATACCTGGTAATCCTCCGGCAGGTTTTGTCATAGGCAGTGAATACACAAGAGAACAAATGAATGAAGCCTTAAGAGCACCTACTCGTGAAGAGGGGCTTGCCATTGTTCCTAGTCAGGATACCAATGGGCATGGAACCCATGTAGCAGGCATTGCGGGGGGGAATGGCAGAGGGTCCAACGGAAGGGTTGTAGGTGCAGCCCCTTCTGCAGAATTTATAATTGTTAAGCTGGCACAACCAGGGGGAGAAGACTTTGTACGAAGTTCAGAAATTATGCTAGCTGTTAAGTACATTATTGAAAAGGCTAGGGAATTAGGGAGACCTGTAGCCATTAATATAAGTATAGGAATGAATAGTGGACCTCACGATGGACAGTCACTTTTGGAACAGTATTTAGATGATATGGCTACCCTGTGGCGTACCAATATTGTGGTAGGAACAGGCAATGAAGGAAATGCTAGAAGTCATACGAGAGGGGTTGTACAAGAAGGAAAAAGTATGGCTTTTCAATTTCAAATAGGTCCTAATACTTTCTTTTATAATCTTTCTTTATGGAAAAGCTTTATAGATACCTTTGAATTTGAAATTATCTCACCGTCAGGTAGTCGTACGCCACGCATCATCTATGCTCAGGGACCTGTTCAGTATCGGTTAGGTAATACACAAATTTATGCGGCCTTTGCAGGACCTTCTCCTCTAAATGGTGACGAGGAATTTGCCGTCTTTATGACGGGTGTTAATGGGGGGACCATTACAAGTGGGCCATGGGCTATCTTAATTTATGGTGTTCAAGTCCTCAATGGAAGCTATAATGTATGGGGGCCTACGGTGGAAGCAGGAGGTCAAAATAGCTTTATGTTAGAGCCTATTGTAGAAACCAGTTTAACAACTCCCTCTACGGCACGTTTAGTCATAAGTGTAGGTGCCTATGATTCGGTTTCAGGGCAGATGGCTCCTTTTTCAGGTAGGGGATTTGCTAGAAATGCGAGTGTTATTAAGCCGGATTTAGTGGCACCTGGCGTAGATATACTAGCCCCTAGCAATCAAGGAACAGGTTATCGTACCTTGTCAGGTACCAGTATGGCTACACCTCATGTGACAGGAGGCGTGGCACTATTAATGGAATGGGGGATTGTTCAAGGCAATAATGTATTCCTTTATGGAGAAAATTTAAAAACTTACTTGTTAAGAGGTGCCAATCGGAATATTCCTAATGAGACTTTTCCCAATACAAGTTGGGGTTATGGTAAACTTTGTGTACGTAATAGTTTAGATTTATTAAGAAGGCAACAGATTTTTTAAAGGAGGCCCAGGGGACCTCTTTTTTAGCTTTAAGTAGTAATGGCTTTTTAATAATGGGCAATATAAAAGTAATAAAATTGTAAGAGGTAGTTTATAGAATTCACAATAAACGTATGCTATACTCAATATATCGACTTTTGGCCAATATTATACTATGAGATAAGGGGGGAAGAAAACTGGATAATATAATAGAAGTTAAAAATTTAAGAAAGATTTATCGTATGGGAGAAGAGAAAATTGTAGCTCTTGATCACATTGATTTGGAAATTGAAAAAGGCGAAATCTGTTGCCTATTTGGAACGTCTGGTTCAGGGAAGTCTACACTTCTAAATATGTTGGCGGGACTTGAAAAACCTACAAAGGGAACCATTAAGATAAAAAATATTCATGTAGAAAGACTTAATGAAGAACAGCTTGCCCTTTTTAGACAAAAGTACATAGGATTTGTTTTTCAATCCTATAATTTAATTCCATCTTTAACTGCCCTAGAAAATGTTGCATTACCTCTTATTTTTCAAGGTATACCCAAGAAAGAACGAAATAAGAAGGCTAAGGAAATGTTAGAGGCAGTAGGTTTAGGTGACCGATTAAGACATAAACCTAAAGAAATGAGTGGAGGACAACAACAGCGAGTAAGTATTGCTAGGGCTTTTGTAAGTCGCCCTAAAATTTTATTTGCAGATGAGCCTACCGGCAATTTGGATACACATACGACTTTGGAAGTAATGGGTATTATTACCCATATTGCTAAAGAGCTAGATCAGACACTTATTATTGTATCCCATGATCCAGAAATAGCTGGGTATGCTCATAAGATCATTACCATAAGAGATGGAAATATCCATCGTATAGAAAAAAATACAGATAAGGGGAAGGTCGTAGTTTATGAACAAAAAGAAGAAGTGGAGTAATAAATTAATGAGTTGGGTCATGTGTTTTATATTGCTATTACCCATGACAGTTATCCCAACAATGGCAATAGAAACGGATACAGAATACATAGGAAGTATTTCACAAGGGACATCCTATATTTATCCAGGAGATACTTTTTCTCTTACAGTAAACCTATCGCTAGCTGAAGGGAATATAGATCAAGATATTAAAACGGGTATGGAAAAGGAAAATGCAGTTGTTGTAAGTGGTGGTGGAATCAATACTGATAATATGAGTTTTAGTGTAGATTATGTCAATACATCCCCCAATACATTTCCAAGGCAAGTAAAAATAAGTGGACTTAAATATGAGGGTGGGAGTAAAGAAATTAGTGTTGGTATTTATACAGACCAAAAAGGTGGTGTACCAAGTTATATTAGCAAAGATTTTACACTAAATGCTATGACAACTGCTGAAACTCAAGGGCTTATTAAAGTAGATGATAGTAACAATATTTTAGTAAAAACTGATGCCACTCAAAATGTACAAGTAAAGGTTATCAATACAAGTAAAACAACTTTAAAAAATGTAAAAGTACAATTGCAATTAGATGAAAAAGTAGAGGGCATTAAAATCAAAACAGAAGAGGCCACCATTCCTCAAATTCAAGCTAAGGAAATCAAGTCAGCTTCTTTTTCCATCGAAGTAGATAAGGAAGTCAAGGCAAAGGTTTATAAAGCAACAGCCATTGTCAATGGCGTCTCTTTTCCTGTTAACCTCCAAGTAGATAGTCATGTGATGCCTTCTGTTATAGAAGTTAGTACAGAAGAGGACAAGGTATTTAGACCAGGCATAGCACAAGATACCACCATTATTCTTAATAATGTAGGGGAACGTCCCGCTAAAAACATTCGCATAGAGGTAGAGTCAGATAAGGTAGCTATTGTAGGTGGAAGCAATGTAAAGCATCTACAAGTCCTTAATGCCAAGGAAAGTAAGACATGGACCTTAAAGCTTAATGTCAATAGTGAAGTAACTGCTTCCATTGTACCTGTTAAAGTGAACTTGACCTTTTTAAATTCTTTAGGCGAAGAAATAAAGGATACTCAGACCATTTATCTTGCCACAACAGCATTGCCAAGTGTTTCTTCTGATGTAGTCATTGGTCATGTGACTTCTCCTAATGGTGTATTTGGAGTGAATGAAAACTTTAATGTTAGTTTTGCCATTTCAGCCCCTGAAGGCGCTCAAAATTTGCGTATTACTGTAAAGGGAGATGAGGGGATTGTTCCTAAATCTCAAAATGTTTTTTCTGTTTCTAAGCTTAAAGCAGGAGAGAAAAAGGAATATACCGTTACTTTAGCAGCTACAAGAGCAGCAGTAAGTAGTGCCCATCCTATTGAAGTGGCTGTTGAATATGGAACAGGTGAAAAACGCCTTACCATCAATCAATTTGGAAGTGTGACCATTAGTAATCCAGAAAAAGATGAAGAAGATGATAAGACGGATGGCACTAAAAAAGGTGGCCCTAAAATAATTATTGGAGAGTATAAAGTAGAGCCTACTATCGTTAAAGCAGGGCAAAACTTTAATTTAAACATAGGCTTTTTAAACACCCATAAACTTGAAACAGTCCATAACTTTAAAGCCAGTTTAAAAGTCATTGAACAAGGTGAAAATGATGCAGGGAATGTATTTACACCTGTAGGAGCCAGCAATACATTTTTTATTGCAGAGTTAGCGCCAGGTGAAACAGTGAATAAAACCATTACCCTCTATACGATTCCAACGGCTAAACCTAAAACCTATGAAGTTACCTTAGAAATGGAATATGAGGACGATAAGGGAAACGAATTCAAACCAACAGAGAGTATTGGAATTCCTGTTGAACAAGTAACACAAATTGAAATAGGCGATGTACAAGTTGATCCAGGCCAAGTAGGTATGCCTTCCTATTTTAATGCTACTCTCTATAATACAGGGAAAACGGATATTACCAATGTCATGGTATATATCGAAGGAGAAGGCTTTACTGTTCAAGAAAACAAAATGTATATTGGAAGCTTTGAAAAGCAGATGACTGAGAATTATGCCCCCACCCTTATTCCTGATAGGGCAGGGACACTTACAGGAAACGTCATTATTGAATATGAAGAATCTACAGGTGAAGCAAAACAGGTAATAAAAGAATTTAGCTTTGAAGTAGCAGAAATGATGATGCCAGAAGACCCAGGGATGGACCAAGGTATGGATAGGATGCCACAGCAATCCATAGCCAAATGGCCACTCCTTATAGGTTTAGGACTAGGTGTTTTAGTTGCTCTTATTGTAAGTGTGGTAGTGCTTAAAAAACGCAAGGCTAAAAAAGAAAAGATGATGCTTGATGAAGACGATTGATTTAGTTGAAATGAGTATTAGAAATTTGTGGCGACGTAAAGTAAGAACATTACTAACTGTATTAGGTGTTATTATTGGGGCTTCTTCCATTATTCTTATGCTCTCTCTAGGCATTGCCATGGATCGCAATTTTGAAAAGCAAATTATGCAGATGGGGAGTCTAACAACTATTTCAGTAAGTGGTAATAACTATGATGATCCCAATGCCCCTAAGTTAGATGATAAGGCTATAGAAGGGTTTAAAAAATTAGCTAATGTAGAAAGAGTTGTTCCTATTATAAGCGATTCTTTTTATGTGACCTTTGATAAATATCGGAGTAACTATGAGATACAAGTGTATGCCATGGATCCTGAAGATATGGTTGCTTTAGGTTACAAAACGGTAGAGGGAAGATTATTAGATGAAGGTGAAAAAACCAGTATGGTCATGGGGGGAGGGCTTGCTTACGATTTTACTAAGATTGGTAAGCGTTTTAACTGGAGAACCCAACAGGAAGCTCTTCCAATAAAAACGGAAGAAGATAAAATGAGCCTTGAGGTTACACTGTTTGATTATGAGACAGGGAAAGCCCTTCTAAAAGATCCAGAGGGGAATAAGATAAAAGTACCTAAGGCTACTGAATTTAAGGTCGTTGGAATGTTAGCCGAAGATAACTGGGAGGTTTCACGTAATATTTATATTCCACGGGAGATTTTTGATACTTTAGTGGTTCAGAAAAAGAAATATTTAGAAAAGCTTAATGGTAAACAAAATACCACGGGAGGCAATAGTTGGGGAGGGCAACAAAATAAAAAAGGCATCTATCAAGAAGTAAAGGTAAAAGTAAATGATCGCAATAAGGTATTGGAGGTACAAGAACAAATTAAGGGCTTAGGTTATTATGCCTATAGCTCCATGGATGACCTAACCCAAATGAAAAAAATCTCGGGAGGCATACAAATGGCTCTAGGTGGCATTGGAGCAGTGTCTCTATTTGTAGCAGCTATTGGTATTGCCAATACTATGATGATGAGTATTTATGAACGTACCCGTGAAATAGGGATTATGAAAGTGATTGGCGCTAAAATTATAGACATTAAGAAGATGTTTCTTATTGAAGCTATTTTAATTGGCGCTATTGGAGGTAGCATAGGTGTTTTATTTTCCTATGGAATATCCCTCGTTATTAATACAGTAGGAGGGGGAATTGCCGGCATAATTGGAATGTATGATACCACTCAAGTTTCAGTTATTCCTATATGGCTTGCACTAGGAGCTATCCTATTCTCTACATTCATTGGACTGATTTCAGGGTATTTACCTGCTAGAAGAGCTATGAAGCTTTCTGCATTAACAGCAATCAAAACAGAATAAAGTAAAAAGAGTGCTTACCCCTATTCTTAGCTAAAAAGGCCAAGAGTGAAGGAAGCACTCTTTTTAGTTGGATAAATGATGAGGTCACAGTAAAAGCAAAGGAGTTAGCTGAGCTCTCCAATTCGCGTAACAGCCACATAGATTTGTGAAATTTTGTACCAAGTATTACGGCCCACAACACCATCTTGAGGGAGATGAAAAATTTGTTGGAAGGTCCTTACAGCTTCTTCCGTACGCTCGTCAAAAGTACCATTTGCAGCGACTTTAGGAATAAGAGGATAGTTGTTACTAATGCGATTAAGTTGCTCTTGAATAGTACGTACATTAGGCCCCGTATCACCTAATCTTAAAGGTGTACCAGGATAGGACTCAGGAATTCCCTCTACTTCTGGGGCAGTAGGTAATTCTATATCCCCGTAGAAATTTCTCAGGATTTGTTCGGCTGTGAAGCCTGCATCTCCTAGATCCTTACTTCCCCATTGGGTCATCCAGTTAGGACACTGAGATTGAATGCCATCACAATATTGGGTAAGGAGTGGCTGAGTGACACCTGGTCTTTTGACATAAGTGGTAAAGACATCTGCTACAATAGGTACAATGGTATCAAAAATATTTCGACCAAAGAAAAAGGCATGGTCATAAGCCGTAGAATTGGTGATGGTGAAGTTTTTACCTTGATTACGATACCATTCGGTGAAAACACGGTTAAGGGTAAAGGAAGTAATAGCAATGACATTAGCACGTATGGTTTCACTAGGCCAAGTAGGATAGATTTCAGAACTTGCTACATTGGCAATATAATCGGTAAAAGGAACGGTATAATTAGGGGCACTATTATCAGTAGGTAAACCGGCATGAACAATGACGAATTCAGGAACAATGACACGGTCAAGGACAATAAACCCACTACCAGGCAAAATGGGTTTAATCTCTAATTCAGGAATTTTAGGAGGATAATTGCCAAAGAGTCTGGCAGGGCCAATGATAATCTCTTCAAATAGTTGCCTCTTTAAATAGCGGGCAGGTTCAAGCGCAATGGGTTGAATAGACTGGGTATCAGGAAAGACCTGGGTACCATTGATGACGGCATCTACATATTCAGGAGAAGTGGTTTCAATGCGATAAGTGGAATAGGGCTGATTGGTATTAAGAGGCTCTAAGCTGTAATCCAGAGGAGGTGTAATCAGTTCAAGGACTTCAGTTTGACCTACTTCATTCGTAGTAAGCTGCGCATAAATCTTTTCATCTCCATTAGGAGCAATTTCTTTAATCGTAACCAGTACGTCAGGGATAGGTGTTCGTGGGCCACTTAATAGGTTATTGGTTGTTTCTACAATAAGAGAACCTGTGTTTTGACGAGAAAGTATAGGGGGATAAGTACCATGAGTCATAAGTTTTTCCTTTCTTTGTTTTATGAAATAATAGGTTATCTATAATATATGAAAGAAGTATATGAGATAGAACTCCCAACATATTTTATAAAACAGCTTCCAGTTAAAATCAGTGGTATGAAAAAGGAAGACTGCAAGAAAAGTCTATCTTATTAGTAAAAGCCATAAAAAAGGGAGGTAGGGAATAGCTACAAGGCATAATCTAGAAGATTTGACAGGGGATTATAAAGTCTATCATTTTTAAGTTTTACTAATTGATAAATATTGACATATTACTTATCCACCTATACAATAAGGTTGTATGTTAAATTTTTGATTTAAAGAGGAATCTTTAAATATATAGAGTGGAAAGGAGTCATGATAATGATTTATTCACATGAAGTAGAACAAATGTGCCCAATCACTAAAGGTGCGAACCACGGTCCAGCACCCATTCCAGAAGAAGGAAAATGGGTACAAGCAAAAGAAATTAAAGATATTAGCGGCCTTACACATGGTATTGGCTGGTGTGCTCCACAACAAGGTGGTTGCAAACTTACTCTTAACGTAAAAGATGGTGTTATTGAGGAAGCTCTTGTTGAAACAATCGGTTGTTCAGGTATGACACACTCTGCAGCAATGGCAGCAGAAATCCTCACAGGCAAAACAATTCTTGAAGCATTAAATACAGACTTAGTGTGTGATGCCATTAACACGGCAATGCGTGAACTTTTCTTACAAATTGTATACGGAAGAACACAAACAGCTTTCTCAGAGGGCGGACTTCCTATCGGTGCGGGTCTTGAAGACCTTGGAAAAGGACTTCGTAGTCAAGTAGGTACCATGTACTCTACAAAAGCTAAAGGACCAAGATACTTAGAAATGGCCGAAGGTTATGTTACAAAAATCGCTTTAGATAGCGAAGATCAAATCATCGGTTATCGTTTCATTCACTTTGGTAAAATGATGGATATGATCAAAAAAGGAATGGATGCAAACGAAGCAATAGAAAAAGCTACAGGTCAATACGGCAGATTTGATGAAGCTGTACGTACAGTTGACCCAAGACAGGAATAGGGAGGTGCCAAAAAATGCCATTATTTGAGTCTTATGATAGAAGAATTAATCAAATTAATGCAGTCTGTGAAAAATACGGACTTAAAGATATCGAAGAAGCAAGAGCAATCTGTCAAGAAAAAGGATTTGATCCTTATGAAATCACAAAAGAAATTCAACCTATTGCTTTTGAGAATGCAGCTTGGGCTTATACATTAGGTGCAGCTATTGCTCTTAAAAAAGGATGTCATAAAGCAGCAGAAGCAGCAGAGGCAATTGGAGAAGGTCTTCAAGCTTTCTGTATCCCAGGTTCTGTAGCAGATGACCGTAAAGTAGGTCTTGGTCACGGTAATTTAGGAGCTATGCTTCTTAGAGAAGAAACCAAATGTTTTGCTTTCTTAGCTGGTCATGAAAGCTTTGCAGCAGCTGAAGGGGCTATTGGTATTGCTAAATCAGCTAACAAAGTAAGAAAAGAACCATTAAAGGTTATCTTAAATGGTCTTGGAAAAGATGCTGCTCAGATTATCTCACGTATCAATGGTTTTACATATGTACAAACAGACTTCGATTACTACACAGGAGCAGTAAAAGTAGTAAAAGAAATCGCTTATTCCAATGGTGAACGTGCAAAAGTACGTTGCTACGGAGCAAACGATGTACGTGAAGGTGTAGCTATTATGCATCTTGAAAATGTAGGTGTATCCATTACAGGTAACTCTACAAACCCAACACGTTTCCAACATCCAGTTGCTGGAACTTACAAAAAAGAATGTATCGAGCAAGGTAAGAAATACTTCTCAGTAGCATCTGGTGGTGGTACTGGACGTACACTTCACCCAGATAACATGGCAGCTGGTCCTGCTTCTTATGGTATGACAGATACTATGGGAAGAATGCACTCAGATGCACAATTTGCAGGTTCTTCATCTGTACCAGCTCACGTAGAAATGATGGGACTTATCGGTATGGGTAACAACCCAATGGTAGGTGCTACTGTAGCTGTAGCTGTTGCTATTGAAGAAGCTATGAATAAATAAAAATAATGCATGAAGCATAAAAAGGTGTTTACCTGGCGAAAAGACGCAAAAGGTAAGCACCTTTTTGGTTTATTTATACGCCTTAATGAAAAAATAGTTAAATATGGTATAATATGAGGAGAAAAATGCAATATTTAAGATAGAGGAAAAAGATACCAACTGTATAGAGGGGAAGGCGCATATGAAATCATTGATTTCGATTATCATACCCATGTATTTTGAGGAAAAAATTGTGGAAGCTTGTTATAGTTGTTTAACCCAAGTAATGGATAGGGAGAAGGACTATGACTATGAACTTATTTTTGTAAATGATGGAAGTAAGGATCAAACCCTTCCTCTTTTATTAGAGAAGGCGGAGCAGGATAAGAAAGTTAAAGTCATAAGCTTTTCTAGAAACTTTGGACATCAAGCAGCTGTATCCTGTGGTATTGACTATGCTAAGGGGGATGCCCTTGTTATTATTGATGCGGATTTACAAGACCCACCTGAACTCATTCCAAAGATGGTAGAGCTTTGGAAGGAAGGAAATGAAGTGGTTTATGGAAAACGCAAGAGGCGCAAAGGAGAAACTTGGTTTAAGCTTATTACGGCTAAGCTTTTTTATCGTTTATTAGGATGGCTTACGGATGTGACTATTCCTGTAGACACAGGTGATTTTCGTCTGATTGATCGCAAGGTAGCAGATGTGATTAAGTCTCTACCTGAACACAATCGGTTTTTAAGAGGCTTAGTGGCCTGGATTGGTTTTAAACAAGTACCTTTAGAATATGAGAGAGAAGCACGTTTTGCAGGAGAGACAAAGTATCCTTTAAAGAAAATGATTCATTTTGCTCTAGATGGTATTTTTTCCTTTTCCTCTAAGCCTCTGAAGCTTATTATTAATATTGGCATTGTTTCGGTCATTGTATCTTTAGGCGTTTTGATCTATTCTTTGATAGCCTATCTTTCCACAGGAATTTCTACTGTGAGAGGGTGGACTTCTCTTATGGTCGTTGTCACTTTTTTAGGAGGCGTTCAACTGGTATCTATTGGGATAGTAGGTGAATACATCGGAAGGATGTATGATGAAAGTAAAGGAAGACCTCTCTATATTGTAGATACAACATGTAATGTGGATAAGAAATAATTTGTTCATCATAAAAAGGTGTAGTTTAACTTTTAAGCGCTAAGGGCTAAAAGATAAACTACACCTTTTCTATAGTCATAGAAAGTGGGTTTCTACTTTTATGGACTATGGGGAGACGAGAGGGGATTCCCCTCTGGTCTATTCTTTAACTAGGGTATCTCTACAGGCTTTCCTACAAAGCGAACAATCAAGAAAGTTAATAAGATAGATAACGGTAAAACCATAATAATAGGCAACCCTAATCCAAGAGGAATATAGCCTCCTATAATAGCAATGGCACCTACTACTATAGCATAGGGGAGCTGGGTTCTAACGTGGTCTA
>JAEYNQ010000131.1 GCA_023412455.1 Bacillota bacterium | reverse complement strand
CTCTATCCCATAGTCTTCTTTATAACTCCTTATTATTCTACTCTTTTTCGCCAAATAAATCTCTACTTTTCTCTTCTTTTATCTCTATAAACTTAAATTTAGAAAGAAGCTGCCCACTTGTTGTGAGGTAGCTCCTTGTCTATTTGAGTATTTTTACATCTACGCCATAGCCTGGTCGTATATAATCCTTTTCATCCTCTAGGGTAACATCCGCTTTTATAATGGTTTCACCACTCTCTTCTATGGCTTTATGGGCTATACGGCTTATTTTGCCATTAAGGATTTGCTCTTCATCTGCATAGCATTTGATCTCTGCTACACTTCCTAATTTCACATCTTTTATAAAGGTCTCTGGTATATCTATTGTTGCTACCAAACTGGCTTTGTCTGCTAGCTTCATAACAGGTCCCCCATTATCTACTCCTAAAAGACTACCTTCTCTCACACTTAAGGTATCAATAATACTATCTGTTTCGGCTATAATATCTTTGCCTTTTATGAAGGACTTATTTAACCTACTTTTCATCTCATCTAGCTCTGCTTCTGCCATGCTTATTCTAATAAGTGTTTCATCTACACTACTTTTATTGGCGTTAGTGGTATTGCTTAGCTGAGCCTCTTTTACCTTTAAGCTAGCTTGTAATGCATTAATATCTAACTGCTTAGAGGTCTTAGCTTTTTCTAAGTTGGCTAGGGCATCCTTTAATGCTTTTTCTTTGGACTGAATGGCTAGCTTTGCTTCTTCCACTTCATTTTTTGAAATGCTCTCTGCTGCATAAAGCTTCTCTAGTACTTCATAGTCTTGTTTGGCTTTACTTAGTACCCTCTCTGCTTCTGCAATCTGTTCATTTTGGATCTTCAAATCAGGGTCTGTTTCTTCCTGTAATAAGCGCTGTTTAAGGAGGAGCTCCCCTTTGATCTTACTGGCCTCTACGCCTGTTGGGTCTAAGTTTTTTTCAAGCTCACCGAGTTGTACCTTTAGGAGCTCTATCTCCTTTTCTTTTTTTAGAATGCTGGTTTCATAGTTTTTTATATTCAAGGTGAGGAGTTTATCTCCCTTTTTAACAGAATCTCCCTCCTTCACATAGACCTCTTCTACACTCGCTGGAAAATCAATATAAATCTCTTTGGTCTCATTGGCTGTGATTTCTCCAAATACATCGATTCCATCCTGTCCTTGTACCTCCACCATCTCTGTGGACAATTCTTTACTGGCTGCCTCTTCACTCTTATTACACCCTGCAACAAGTAAAGCCGCCATAATGATAGCTAAAAATTTTATCTTTTTCATTCCTTTTCCCCTTTTTATGAAGCTACCTTTTTAGCAGCTTGCTTTGATTAACAAATGTGACCATCTCTTACCTTAATAAGGTCTGTACCATACTCAGCTGCTTCTTTGGAATGTGTCACTTGAATAATAGTTTTGTTTTGTTCTCTATTAATACGCTGTAAAAGCTCCATAATTTCTATGCCTGTTTTACTATCTAGATTCCCAATAGGTTCGTCTGCAAAAATAATATCCGGCTTATTAATAAGAGCTCTGGCTATAGCCACCCTTTGCTGCTGTCCACCTGATAACTCTCTAGGCGTATGCTTACGCCTGTCCGTTAGACCTACTATTGTTAGGATTTCTTCTAAATCCTCTTGATAAGCCTTCATCTTCTTGCCATCTAATAGGATGGGGAGCATAATATTTTCTTCTACATTCAGATTAGGAATTAGGTTATAAAACTGAAAGACAAAGCCGATATCCCTTCTTCGCATCTTGCTTTCTTCCTCATCCTTCATTTTATTAATCTCTTTTCCATTAATAAGAATGGTCCCTGAAGTAGGCGCATCTAGTCCACCTAAAAGATAAAGCAGTGTGCTTTTCCCTGAACCTGAGGGCCCCATAATGGAATAAAAGCTCCCTTTTTTTATCTCTAGATTAATAGCCTTTAAAATTTCTACTCTTGTATCTCCTAAATCATAGCTCTTACATAGGTCATGGGTCTCAATTACATTTTCCATTTATTCCCCTCACTTATTCATATTTGATCGCTTCAATAATGTTGAGTTTTGAAGACTTACTAGCTGGTGTAATAGATGCCATAATAGTTACACCAATAGCTCCTACTATATACATCCAGAGTATACTTGTTATAAATTTCAAAGGAATCGGAGACTGCATACCTTCTAAGATATAAGGTGCTATCAGAATCATTCCCCAACCTGTAGCTATACCTACTGTGGTGCCTATTGTCCCTAGAGCTAGAGCTTCGAGAAAGACCATTTTTACAATCTGCTTACGACTCATGCCTACAGAACGTAAAATAGCCAAATTTTGTCTCCGTTCTATAAAACTAATAAATAAGTTATTGACAATGCCTACTATACCAATAACCACTGCCAATACAGAGAAGCCTACCATCATACTCATCATTTGATCATTGCTCTCTTTATTGGCCTGCTTCATATCACTGAATAAACGTCCATCCAAATAACGCCCTTTATATTTACTGCGCAGCTCCTCTAAAATTTCTCCCTCATTCCCATCCGTCAAAGCATATGCAAAATGATAATTCTTTAATTTCATATCCATTTTTATATACTTCTCACCTAAAAGAGCATAATTCCCATTGTTCATAAAGGTATTTACGAAGCCTATAACCGTATAAATACGCTTGCCATCCGGTGTTTCTATGGTGAGTTTATCGCCTTCTTTGACATCATAACGATCTTTAAGAATTTGGGTCAAAATAATATAACGTCCTTTATTCACCTTATTTAAGATGGCCTCTTCATCTCCTATGTAATCTAGATCAACATAGTCACTATATTCAGGTCCTCTTATAGCCTTGGGCCACCAGATTTCTTGTCCCCACTCCTCTATTTTTATGCTACTTACCTCATAGGTAGGCAAAAGACCTTTTACACCTTTTTCCCTCTCCAAAATCCTTGCCGTTCTTTGATCTAGGTTATTCATCCATATATTCATATCGCTTTTGAAGGTGGTATCATAAAAATTAAGCACCTCTACTTGGACATTTATACTAATATTAACGATGAAAAGCAGCATAGAAACACCTAGGGTAATAAGGGTAATACTATTGATCATGTTTTTATTGGTCTTAATATTTTTGATAGCTAGGAGCCCTACATTTCCAAATAAACTTTCAAAAATCTTTTGCCATATACAAGAAGTCCACTTCACTAAAGTAGGTAAGAGATTGATAACACCTATTATAAGAAAGGCAAGTGAAAGAAAAGATAAAAGCATCACATTTTGCCCATTAGTAAACTGCAATAATAGGACACTTAAGAGGAGCAGTACTCCTCCTATTATACTCTTCTTAATCTTTTTCTTTTTATAGGAGGTAGTATTACCCAATACAATATCTTTAACAGGAATCTTGCTTGTTCGTAATATAGGCATCATACTACTTACTACACTTACAAATAAGGAGAATAAGAAAGTAATGATACCGGTTATGAGACTTACTTCCATTTTAATAGACTTAGCCCCCTCTAGTTCACCTGTTGAGAGGAATTTAAGCATCACAAATAAGATAAGAATGCCTAACCCAATGGCACAAAATCCACCAATTACGCCATAGCCCATACTTTCTAAAAAAAGTACTTTATTCATGGTTCGCTTACTGGCACCTATACTTCGGAAGGTCCCTATCACCGGGAGCTTCTCAATGGTGATCACCTTAAAAGAAGAATTGACAATAAAAATGCTCATAAAGGTTACTAATATGGTCATCAGCAAAAGAGGCTGGGCAATCCAAGAAATATTTTCTTCTAAATCTTTTCGATCAATAAGCTCTTTTACCTCTGCTTTGGGATAAACCTCTTTTAATTTTTCTATGAGTCCATCCATACTTATCTGTTGGGGATTAGATTTAATATAGATCAGCGTTGGCTTATTGTCTGTATCTAAGAATTGGCTAAGGGCATTAAAGCTCATCAAGCCTAGAGTACTCTCTGCCTCCTGTGCAAACATCCCCCTAGGAAAAGCTATCCCATAAATAGTCGTTTTCCTTTTCTTATCTCCTATTTTTAATTCAAAGCTATCGCCTACCTTTAGTCCATATTTCTCTGCTGTCTTTTGACTAATAATTAGGCTTCTATCATCAAAGTCCCGCCCTGAAAGCTGCTCTTTGAGAAGGAGTTCATTCATTTGCTTGTAATCTTCTAAAGCTACACCTGTTAAGTTAAGTGTATCATAACCTTTATCTTTCTTTTCATGAAAGCCACTGCCCTTTACAAGGGGTATGCTGTATTCTGTTAAAGTGCTTAATGCCCTAACAGGGTGCATACTCAAGAGATTGGTATCCATCTTTTCACCTGCATAAATTCGAATCTCTACATTTCCTGCTGTGGCTCTTACTTTATCTGTCTGCATCTGCACCATTGAATCCGTTAAAGCTGTTGAAGCCAAGTAAAGAGCCCCTGCTAAGGCCACTGCTAAGACCACTAAAAAAGTCCGCATCTTCTTTTCTGTAATAGATTTTATCAAATATTTTAATATAATTTGCATAATCTTACGCTTTCTCTAATTTATTATTCCAATCTTATACTTCCAAGCCAAAACCCGAGTAGCTGCTTCATTTATGATTTGAATATCTATTTCTCCTCTTTGAACAGCCTCTCTTATAGCCTCATAACCCCCTTGTAAATCCGAAATAATAAGTAGGTCATTGCCTGCCTCTAGAGCTAAAACCGCTGGATGCCTCTCCTTTGTATACAACTGGATAGCTTCCATAGCTAAATCATCTGTCATAATGACCCCTGTAAAACCTAGTTCATCCCTTAAAAGCTTATGTACCTTGGGAGAAAGGGAAGCAGGATAGTCCTTATCCATGGCTTCTACAATATTATGAGAGACTAAAATACTCTCTACGCCTTCCTCTATTCCCATCTTAAAAGGAATCAAATCAACTTCCCTAAAGCTTCTAATATCTCTTGTATCTCGTACAATAGCTGTATGGGTATCCCCATTTTCACCATAACCTGGGAAATGCTTAAGGGTACTAGCAAGCCTTAGTTTCTGTACAGCCTTTATAACTGTGATGACATATTCAGCAGTCTCTAGTGCTTGTTTACCAAAAGTTCGCCCATACATATAAGCAGTAGGTTCTGTGGTTACATCTGCCACAGGGGCTAGATTAAGCTGAATCCCCAGTTCCTTAAGGAGCTTCCCCTTAGTTAAAGTATCCTCTTCTACAGCTTTTAGTCCACCTAGTCTATCTAATTCCTGAGGTGACTTAAACGGCTGTTCTGCTAGCAAAGGATTACTGCTAATTCGAACCACGCTTCCACCTTCCTCATCTACAGCCATCAGCATAGGTAATGTACTCGCTTCTTGATACCCTTTAATCGTCTGTATAACTTCTTCTTTAGTCTTATCCTTAAAGTCCCTCCCAAAAAGTATATAACCTCCTGGCTTCAGACTCTCAATTTGTTCAATGGCTCCTACATCTGGACATCTGGCTAAAAAAAGTTGGCCTATCTTTTCTTCTAAACTTAAAGTTAACATTTTTTCTTTTGCTTTTTCTTCATAAGGCCCGTATACCGTCTCTACTTGCTTTTTTTCCTCCGTAGGTTGTTCTTGACCTTCTTTCTTAGTTTCCTTTTTGAAACGCTTTGTAGTGTCTTCTGTATTCTTCAAAGTCTCAGTAAGCCTTTCTTCAAGTTGCTTCTGACTGGCCTCAAAAGCGACCTCCTTTATTTTTTTATCCTGGGAGAACTGTTGAAGTTGAAAGAGGGCGTATACTATACTGCCCATAACCAATAGACATAAACTAATAGCTAGATACTTCTTCCATTTCCCTGTAGACTTATTGACTACCATCTACTTTCCCCCTTCATTCTTTTCATTTTTCAACCTACTTCTTCCTTGGCTACTCTCTATCCACTGAAATATAACCGGATACTGTTTCTATATCTATTTGATATTCTGGATTATTACCTACTTCAGCCTGGGCTTCTTTCTTGCCCTTTCCTATATAATTATAAGCTATATTTCCCTTCATCTTACCTGAAACACTTTTCCCTCTAATTTCACAGCTCACTTCTTCATCCAAACTCACTTCTATCTGCCCCGATACGGTAGAAAGGTCAACATCACCTTCTACTGCTTTGTAGGCTACCTGAATATTTCCTGAAACACTTTCTACATTTCCCATTCCAGTTAATGCTTCTACCTCTATACTTCCAGAAACATTTTCTAAACTATACTTCTCTGTTAGCGCTTCTTTGATATATATGGAACCAGAAACACTTTTACATTTTAAGCTTTTAGTATCTACTAACTCATTGAGCTCCAAAGCTCCCGAAACTTGCTCCGTTCTCAGTTTATCTAACTTCATGGGTGTATTGAGCTGAATGTATCCTGAAATCGTCTTTAAGTATAGGTCCTCCTTGTAGCTTGCAGGTATTCCTATGTAGATGGAGTGCGCGATGCTCTTCACATCAATAGGCAACCATTTTTTAATTGTTGGTCCTTTAATAGATAGTTGACTCCCTATTTGCCTCATTTTAAAAAAATCATTTTCAGCTATTTGCCTACTCGTGGTTTCAATAACTTGTATTTCATCTCCTTCAATAATCTCTACATCAATATCTGCATTCATAAACTCTACACTTATTTCATCTATGCCTTTAATTTCCATCTGTTCCCTTTTTTCTTGGGCTCCCTCGCCTGTACTTATAAAATCATCTGTATTTTCAAAGATTCCTGCTTGTACAGTCCCTCCACTAAAGCTTATTGTTCCACTTGCAATCCCCTTAAAGAAAAACACGAGACCAATAAGTACACCTACTAAAATAACGAGTTCAATGATCTGCAATACTCTTATCTTTCTCATCCTTTATTCCCCCATGTTATTCATACTAAAAACTAAATCCACAATTTTTTGTATAACTATTGCTATAATAAAAAGAATCCATGAAATTCCCCATATACTAAAGGTAAAGCTTACTATGAGATAAAGAGCAACTGTCCCAGTCCAGATAATGGAGTGAACGCTATCTCTCACTTCTTTTCTCTTTTTTGCATCGAACTTTTGAATGGAAGCTGCTGCACTTTGCATCCTACCATTTTCCACTAATGGATTTTGAACAATAAACTGATAAATAAGAAGACAGGTGGGAACCGTTGCAAAGACTAGAAATCCAATAAAAGTTAATTTATTATCTAAACCCAATAAGCTCTTGCCGCCAATTAAAACAATAATACTAATAACATATAAGGTAAAACTACAGCTTGTAATAAGTGCTGCCCTTTGCTTATCAAGTTGCTTATTCTCTGTTTCTCTAGGGTTTTGCCTTAATTCAGTAATCAAAGCATCTATATTCCCTATACCCGTAATGACCTGATGATAAGCTTCTTCTGGTGAATCTCCTTCATTCATCAAATGCTTATACTTCTCAGTAAGATTTCCAATTAATTCTTCCTTTGCTTGAAAGATCTTTTTGGTATTAGGCGCTTCTTCAAATAAAGCTTCCACTGCCATTCTAATTTTACCTTCCATCTATAAAGCCTCCCTTACACTTTGTTTTTCTTTTTAGTCTCTCTCTTTATCCTTGTGTTGCTTTTATGTTTCTTGTCATTACTTATATAATTTTTTGTTATATTAAGCACACATATATACCTCATGTGATGAAGTATTTTCTATATATCATATATTACTCATATATACCTCACCTGTCAAGGTATATTGTGAAAAAAATATTTTATTTGTTTTTTACTTCCATCCTTTTATTTATTAACATGAGTATTTCATGACAAAGAGGCATGAGCGCTAATCCCAACTCTAGCTTGATAGCCTTATTTATTAATAGCCACCCGAGTTGCACCATACCTATTCCATAGCAAAAAATCCAAATCCCCATATTTTTAAATCTTTTTTTGGGATTAGAGGAAGTGGTATCATCGCCATACGCCATGAATATAGGGATAAAAAATGCTTTGCAAGAAAATAAAAAAAGAGGGACAAACCAACTTAAATGTGTTTGATAACCCTCTACTTTTTCTTTTCCTTTGTATCCTTTAATGGATATCATGGCCTTTGGTGCTGCCCAATAGACCATTAAGCCTTCTGCTATATGTAATAAGCCTACTAAAAAGACAAATTGTCTATAGGGTATTACCAAACATCCTGCAGGTATTCCTACCAAAAGGCTCAATCGGTAAAGTCCATATAAACTAGGTACACTATAGGCTAAGCAGTACCACCTACTTTGTATCCTCCCTAATAAAAAGCTTATAGGTAGGAGTAAAAACAAACTAAAGGTAAGAAGCCATGGGCCCCCTACCTTATTCATCACAAAACTAATACTAATACCCATAAGACTTCCGAGAACTAATGATTGGAGTTGTCTCTTCATCTCATCCTCCTATTTGACTTCCTTTTTTAAAACCTCAATAGCTTTCTGGAGTTGAGCATCTTCATGGTCTTCTAATCTGCCTTTTGTAAGGGCACTGGTACTTAAGCTCACTTTATAGTTTGGTTCAATCCCTATTCCCTGAATACATACACCACTTGGCGTAAAGTATTTAGCAGTAGTCAGTTTAAGAGCCGAACCATCTGTAAGAGGCACAATACTTTGAACAACCCCTTTACCAAAGGTGGTTTCTCCCACAAGCTGGGCACGTTTATGATCCTTGAGAGCCCCTGAAAGGACCTCAGAAGCACTGGCACTATCTCCATTTACAAGGATAACAATAGGTATATCATTATACTTGTTATCTGCAAAAATCTCTTCTACTTTACCATTTTTATCTTTTGTTGAAACAATGAGTCCTTCAGGAATAAGTTCATCCACAATCTTGGTAGTGACTTGTAAAAGTCCTCCTGGGTTATTTCTAAGATCGAGTACCAACCCTTTAGCTTTTTCTTTTTCTAGAGCTTCTAATTCTTTTACAAACTGATCATAGGTCAATTCCTCAAACTGTGTGATTTTGATATAGCCAATATTCTTTTCTAGCATTCTAGAGGTTACTGAAGGATAAGTAATATTCTTTCTTGTAAGAACAAAATCATAAACCTTTTGTTCTGAAGGTCTATAAATACTTACATTAACCGTTGTATCTGGTGGCCCCTTAATCATTTTAGGCACATTATCAAAGTCATCCCCTGTAATGGTCTGCCCATCGGCTTTGATAATTTTATCCTTAGGCAAAATCCCCACTTCCTTGGCAGGCGAATTCTCAAATACCTCTGTTACCACAATGGTATTGTCTGTGGCATCTACTGTCATTTGAACCCCAATTCCAGCATAGACTCCACTGGACTTTTCTTTGAAGCTGTCATATTCCTCTGAAGTATAGTAGTTGGTATAAATATCTCCTACTCCCGCTACAAAGCCTTTATAAATACCTTCTTGCATCTTTTCTTTACTGACATCACCTACAAAATAATTACTAATAACTGATTCTATCGCTAATAATTTTTTATCTACATAATAGTACTTATCGACAAAGCCTACTCCCAGCAATACTATTGTTGACAATAAAAAACCTATAGCAGCACCTCGAAAAAAGCTATTTTTTTTCATCAATGCTACCTCCTTCATAAATGTGTGACTATATTTAGTGTACCTATGTTTTGATAATCCTATGCTAATTATTTTTTTCCTTTATATCCTAACAACAAAGAATGCTTTTATTTCAATTGTTTAATAGCCTCTACAAGTGGCGCATCATTTTTTATAGAAAGTTTACCCGTGGTCATTATTTCAACAGCTGACTCTACTGTAGCTTTTACTGGAACTGTAGGAGAAATGCCTTTACCCTTAAGTGCTACTCCTGCCTTATTATATAGAATACCCGTTGTAACTCTTACACCTGTCTTATCACCTAAATCAATAGTTTGTGTTATAACACCCTCGCCACCGGTTGTTCCACCTATAATAGGAGTCTTTTTGATTTCATTAAGGGCACTGATAAAGGCTTCAATGACTCCACTGGTTCCCTCATTGGCTATAAGGATCACCTTTCCCTCATAGCTTACCCCAGGATTTGCCCTATACTCCTTCATAGTACCTGCTTTATCCTGTACTTTAAATATAAGCTCATCTTCTATAAATAAATCACAAAGCTGAAGGATTTCTTCAAAATTTCTGCTACTTAAATTACGGATGTCTAAAATAACCCCTTTAACCCTTTTTTTCTTAAACACTTCCAGCTTGTTTTGTAATGCTTCACTGGTTTTAGAGGTAACTGTTCGCATTTCTACATACCCTATATTTCCTTCTAATATCTCCCCATCAATGGCTGGTACAGCTATGGCTGTAGAGACTAAGCCCACTTCACGTGTATGACTTCCATCATTATCTTGCAAGGTATATACCACCTCTTTATCCCCTGTATAACCTAGCTTCTCATAAAGCCCCACTTGATTGGCCATTCTAACACTAATGTCATCAATCTTAACAATCTTATCTCCCACCTTTATACCAGCTTTTTGGGCAGGTGATTCTTCCAAAACTTCTGTGACTACAATTTCATTGCCACTAATACCCCAAGTAAAGAAAATACCTGTTCCTATATACCTTCCCTTTTCTAAAATACGTTCAGCCTTATATTCCTCTGCATTTAAGTAAGCTGTACTGGGATCTTCTAGTCCACTTACATAGCCTGCATAAATACTATCAATAATCTTTTGCTGATCCATATCGCCAAGGAAACTATAGTTCAAATACTTATTTAATTTACTCATTTTAGTCCTAGAATACTGGTTCTGGGTAAGCTGATCAATATTACAGCCTATAACAGTTCCTATTAACCCTACGCTTAATGCAGTTCCTACAAGAAGGCCTGCTACCATTTTTGCTTTCAATAGTCTCTCTCCTTATGTTGCAACTATTTTCTATCATTGTATTCCTTTTTTTACTATCAGGCAATACGTAATAATGCAAAAAAGAAGTAACCCTTTAGTAATCTATTAGTTACTTCTTTCACATATGTTTTTATAGCATTAGTTTACCCTAAATCTTACTATTTACTAAGGTAATTCCATGGACTGGTATGAGAGCCATTGACACGTACTTCAAAATGACAATGATTACCAGTGGAATAGCCGGTACTTCCTATTTTTGCAACGGTTTGTCCCTTTTTAACCACATCTCCCTTTTGGGCAACCAAAGACGAGTTGTGACCATACAAGCTTACAAGTCCACTTCCATGATTAATCATTATGGTATAGCCATAGCCATTAATCCATCCCGAAGTGATAACTACGCCATCCGCAGCAGCTACTACAGGGGAGCCATAAGAGGCCGGAATATCTATTCCTGTATGGAATTCTGCCCGCCCAGAAATAGGACTTGTTCTGGAACTGTAAGGAGAGCTTATGTAATAAAAGCCGGGAACTGGCCAACTAAACTTGCCACCTGAATACTTAAGGGTACTGGCTGCTGTCAACTTTTTAATCTCTGCTTCTAATTTTTTGGATTCTTCTTCCATTTCCTTGATTTGAGCCTTCAGCTTATCCTCTTCACCGGCTAACTGAGTAATGGCCCTATCCTTTTCTTCCCTTGCCGCTTGTAGCTCATGTTTACGACTAACCTGTTCTTCAAAAAGAGTATCTAGAGCTCTCTTTTCTTCTTCAATACTTGTCTTTTTCTCGTCAATCCTTTGAATCTGCTCTTCATAGCTATCTAATAAATGATTATCTTGGTTAGAAATACGCTTGATATATTCTATCCGGTTAATAGCTTCCCAAAAGTCCCCAGAGGAAAAAATGATTTGCAAATAGCCCATCTTTCGATTTTTATACATTTGCACCATACGTTTCTTAGTATCTTCGTATTGCTCATCTTTTTTCTCTGTAGCTACCTTTAATTCGGCTTCACTTTTCTCGATAGCCGCTTCTTTTTCATCTAGCTGGATTTCTAACGTATCGATTTTATCTTGAATACCCACAATCTGAGTATCTACCTTTTTGATTTCAGCCTTGATTTGATTTTTCTTTTCTTCTGTTAGTGCAAGGCTATTTTTCGTATCCTTTATCTCCTTTTGTGTATTACTTAACTCATTCTTTTTACTAGATAAACTCGAAGCATGCAAAGGTGTTAGTAATAACAAAAGGCTCAAAAAAACTGCTAATTTTCTTCTCATAGTAGTCCCCCTATACCTTTAAATGCTTATGCACAGAAGTTCCACTACCAATAAGACCTATACCCATACCAATACTTAAGTAAATAGGAATCAGTCCTCTCATAATCTCCTTAATCTCTAGAAGCTGGAAACCATTTAAAAGACTAATAAGGTGCTGCATTACAAACTCATAAATACTATTATAAAGTAAGGTAATGCATATGATAGAAATAAGTGATCCTATTAGTCCGATGACAACCCCTTCAATCAAGAAAGGTAGGCGAATAAACCAATCTGTAGCACCTATATATTTCATAATATTAATTTCTTTTCGTCGTATGTAAACAGTAAGTTTTATGGTATTAGCCATTAAAAGTAAGCCCACAAGAATCAAGCATACACTCACTCCTAAGGATATATAATTGACTGTATGATTAAGCTTCATAAAAATATCTGTTTCTTTTTGTAAGTACACCACTTCAAGCTCACTATATTGTTTTAAGCTTTCTGCCACCTGTTCTTGATACGCCACACCTTCCACCGTCATTTCAAAAGAAGCAGGCAAAGGATTATCCTTCTGGAAATCCGTAAATAAAGCATCATTTTCACTCTCTGAACTAAAGATTTTTAAGGCATCTTCTTTTGAAATATACTGGACCTGGGTCACATGAGGGATAGTCATGAGCTCCTGTCGTATAATTGAAATGCGCCCTTCTTCTACTCCATCTTTTACATAAGCTGTAATACCAAACTTGGTCTCTACCTGCTTTAACACATAATCAATATTATTACCTAAAGCATAAGACACTCCTAAAATAAGCAAACAAAGTATAATAGTACCTGCAGAAGCTAGTGCCATGATTCTATTTTTCCATAAGCCTATAATACCCTCTTTAAATAAATATTTGAGAGTATTCCATTTCATCGTCATAGCCTCCTTCTTGTAAATCCTTCGCTACATTTCCATCTTTAATCTCAATAACACGTTTCTTAAGGGAATTTACAATCTCCCTCTCGTGGGTAGCCATAACAATGGTTACGCCACGCTTATTAATATCTTGAAGACAATTCATAATCTCCCAAGATGTGGCAGGGTCTAAATTCCCTGTTGGTTCATCTGCAATAAGAATAGGGCTATTATTCACAATGGCCCTAGCTAAAGCAGTTCGCTGTTGTTCACCACCTGATAATTCATTAGGATAACATCTAGCCTTCCTAGCCAACCCAACAAGACCCAATACAATAGGGACATTTTTACGAATTTCTCTTCCACTAGCCCCTACAATCTGCATAGCAAAGGCTACATTTTCGTAAACCGTCTTATTGGGAAGCAATCTAAAATCCTGGAAAACAATCCCAATATCTCTTCTTAGATAAGGGATTTGTCTTCTCTTTAACTTAGTAATATCCTTATTATTAATAATAATCTTGCCATGAGTTGGCTCAATCTCTTTAAGAAGAAGTCTTAATAAGGTGGATTTACCTGACCCACTATTTCCAGTGATAAATACGAATTCACCCTTCTCTATACTTAAGCTTGTACTATTTAATCCAATGGCCCCATTGGAATAAACCTTTGATACATTTTGTAAGTAAATCATCTCTTATCCACCAAGTTCCTACATTCTATTTTGACTTTGTCTTTCCATATATTCCATATATTGACTTACCATAATAGTAATTTTAAATACAATGGCATCATCAAACTGACGAAGGTCTAAGCCTGTCGTCTTTAATAATTTGTCTAGACGATACACTAGGGTATTTCTATGAATATAAAGCTGTCTAGAGGTCTCAGAAACATTCAGGCTATTCTCAAAAAACTTATTCACTGTCATCAATGTTTCTTCATCAAAACTATCTACTCGTTTATCCTTTAATACTTCTTTGATAAAGAGCTTGCAAAGAGAAAGAGGTAATTGGTAAATAATACGTCCAATACCTAGTTTCGCATAGTGTGAAATATGACCTTCACAATTAAAGATTTTACCTACTTCAAGAGCCATATTGGCTTCTTTATAAGAGTTGGATACATCTTTCAGGTCATTAACAGGTGCACCTACTGCTACATAAACCTTACTCATAGCCTCAGCACTTAATGTATCATAAATCATCTTAGCATAACCCTCAATTTCACTAGGCTCATCTGAAATGATTTCTTTAACTAAAATCATATTCTTTTCATCTACCGCTGTAACAAAATCCTTTGCTTTATCTGGGAAAATATTTCTTAAGATATCTGAGATATTATTATCCTTCTTATCATTACATTCAATTAGGAAAACCACACGACGTACATTATTTTTGATATGCAATTTTTTAGCACGTGTATAGATATCCACTAGAAGCAAATTATCTAACAAAAGATTTTTGATGAAGTTATCACGATCAAAGCGTTCTTTATAAGCTACTAGTAAGCTTTTAATCTGTAAGGTTACAATCTTTCCTAATTTATAGGCCTCATCGTCTACACCACTTACAGCTAAAACATACTCTACAAGATATTCATCATAAATCTTAAAATAATGAGCACCTTGCATCTCTTGGCTGTCAGCTTGAGAACTAATAAAAGCTTCCACTTGAGGAACATACTCCCCCACATTATTCCCCAATGTAGAAACAACTACTTTAGATTCTGCATCAATAATAGAAAAATCTCTTCGCGTGATGTTCTTCAATCCGTCTATGGTACTTTGTAAAATCTGATTTGAAATCATTTATATCAGCTCCTAAATTCAAATGATATAGTTACTCTATCTTATCTTCTATTTTATCCTATAATAGTTCAAAAAAAAAGCATAAATAAAAAAAACCTTGTACTAATCTACAAGGTTTTCTATATTTTATTAAATAAATCTTAGTTTGTAATTGTTAGTTGTGTTTCTAAATCAAATACATGGATTTTTGTTGTATCAATAGCAATATCTACTTTATCATCAACTACTGCTGTACAAGAAGCTGGGAAGCAACCTGTAATGTTATTGCCTTCGCAAACCATATAATAGTTCTTTTCTGCTCCAAGCATTTCAACTACTTCTACAGTTGCTTTTGCATAAGCATAGTTTGGTTTTTGTTCTTCAAATAATGAGGAAGGTTCTGTAATGTCGCCAGGACGGATACCCATCATAACGTCTTTACCTACATAGCCACCATCGATTAATTTTTTAGCTTTTTCAGCTACTACTGGTACTTCTACTGAACCAAATGTAAGAACCAGACCGTTTCCTTTTTTAACAACTTTTGTTTCAATCATGTTCATTTGTGGAGAACCGATGAATCCTGCTACAAAAAGGTTTTGTGGCTGTGCAAATAATTTGCTTGGTGAATCCACTTGTTGAATTACACCATCTTTAAGTACTACGATACGTGTACCAAGTGTCATAGCTTCAACCTGGTCATGTGTAACGTAGATAAATGTTGTTTGTAATCTATGATGCATCTTAGAAAGCTCTGTTCTCATTTGTACACGAAGCTTTGCATCAAGGTTTGATAAAGGCTCATCTAATAAGAATACTTTAGGTTCACGAACCATAGCACGACCCATAGCAACACGTTGTCTTTGACCACCTGATAATGCTTTTGGTTTACGGTCTAAGCATTGATCAATGTCAAGAATTTTAGCTGCTTCACGAACACGACGGTCGATTTCTTCTTTTGGCGTTTTACGAAGTTTTAAACCAAATGCCATATTATCATATACAGTCATATGTGGATATAAAGCATAGTTTTGGAATACCATTGCAATATCACGATCTTTAGGAGCTACATCATTACAAAGTTTGTCGTCGATCCATAATTCACCTGAAGAAATTTCTTCAAGACCAGCAATCATACGAAGTGTTGTAGATTTACCACAACCAGAAGGGCCTACAAATATAATAAATTCTTTGTCTTCAATGTCTAAGTTAAAATCTTTAACTGCTACAAAACCATTAGAGTACTTTTTTACGATATTTTTTAACTTTAATCCTGCCATAAGATTTTTTCCCCCTTAGTTTGGAATTAATAATTATCTCGTTGGACTTAATTTACTATACTATATTTAATCTGACCAAACTATTGACTATTTTTATAAAAAGCTTTTCCTTGTTTTGGATAATTGTCCTAAACTAAGTCATGGCCTCTAGGAGTAATCCCTAAAAAATAACATTTAAATGATAATTCTTATGGATTTTGCAGTTTATTTTAGTAACTTATTGACATATGCCTAGCTTATAGACAATTTACATAATCTTTTCATGGTTTTTTAAGTACTTTATCTATTGTTTGCCTAATAAAATATAAATAAGAAACTTAGGCAACACGAGCATACGTCCAAAGCGAGTCGGTTCTTTTATAAGGCGGTAAAACCATTCAAGACCTAGCTTTTGATAAATGAGAGGCGCCCTTTTCACCATGCCTGCCATAACATCTAGACTCCCACCTACCCCTATAGCCACTCGCACATGGGTAAGCTTCTTTTTATTTTCTTCTATCCAAAGCTCTTGTTTAGGCGCTCCTAAGGCTACTAAAAGGATATTGGCACCAGACTTATTGATGTCCTCCACAATTTGTTCACTTTCTTCTGGTTTAAAATAACCATCATGGGTTCCTACAATCTGAATACCAGGGTAGGTCTTTCTCATTTCTTCTGCTGCTTTCTCAGCAACCCCTGGTTTGCTTCCAAAGAAATAATACTTGTACCCCTTACTTACAGCTTGTTTCATCGTGTTCTGAACCATATCGTAACCTGCTACACGCTCTTTCAGAGAACTTCCCTTCATAAGCTTAGAGGCAATCACTACACCTATGCCATCGGGAACCACTAAGTCAGCCTCCTTTAATATAGAAGAAAGCTTGGTATTTTCTCTCGCTAACATAATAATTTCAGGATTTGGAGTGAAAACACGATGCACCCTCTCTCCTTTTGAAAAGTGCTCCAACTGCTGCAACGCCTCTGTCATGGTCACATTATATATAGGAATATTCATAATCTCTATTTTTTCACATTCTTGCTGTTTCATATTGCCTCCCATTTCTCAAATAATCTTATCCTTTTTCTACTTTCTATTCTTTTGTACATAATTAACTGTTCTATTTATAGCCAGTAATAAAACAAAGCCTATAACTATACCTAGAATTATACCATAACTACTGCGTAATAGGGAGATAAGAAAAGGTGTGTGGATATGGGCATAGGTATTAACCAATGAAACAGGACCTATGGTTCCTAATGCAACAAGTGGGAGATATTTCTCATGATTTCCCCAATACAAAGCTACTATTAAAAAGGGATAACCAATGAGAAATTCCTTCGTACGTGGTCTTACCCCTAGAAAGTGGGTCAAAGCATCTCTTATTACTTTTTCAAAGTAAGGAACCTCCGTCGTATTGCCACTGCGTAGGGCATAAATCAAAAAGAAAACACTCAATAAGCCTATCACTCCCAAGGCTAGATAAGTGACTTTATGATGAAGTATTTGCCTTATGGATTGGCTCTCGCTCTCCTTATTTTTATAAAGTGCTATTCCTATAACTGCTAGAATGGGCAAAAGGTAGGCTACCTTTACCCCAGTAAAACGATCCACGCCTAAACTATAACTACTTCTGGATAAGACACCTACAATCGTTAAACCTCCACCTAAGGAAATCAGGCAAACCTTAAGGAAGGTAACAAGTGTCTCTTTATAATTTCTTTTTTCACTTTTCATCGAATGACTAACAGCATAGACAGGTGAAATAATGGCTCCAAATAAGGCCATGAGTTTAATGGCCAGTTCAAACTTCACACTAAGAAGAAGACCATAGCCTATTATGCCTATTAAAGCTCCCCCATAACCTAAGTGTTTCTTATTTAAATCCTTCATCAAGAGCACAAAAAAGCCTATGGCTCCTAGACCTGCTAAAAAGCTACTTACCCACCTTCCTCCTATTCCTAGACCTTCTTCCAGCTCATAATGGTTTTGCTCCGTAGCAATAAGGTATCCTGCCTTTTGGGCCTCCTCTTTAAAGGTCTTAATAAGCTCTTCTAAATCCTTTTCTCCTTTGCTCTTACTCACCGGCCCCTGAGGCATATTAAATAAAAAAGCGCGATTTTTTCTCTCTATAAGGGCCAGCTTATAGCGACTAAGTGTCTCAAGAGTAGAAAAGCTCTTTAGATTATCATCTCCAAATTCCCGAATCACAGGATAGTTATTATTTTTCTTATAGACTTGTGCTACTAAAGTGTTAAACCCCTCTTGCTTATGAGCTATAAATTCCCTAAAAAATACGCCTCTTCTGGCAACTAGCTCCATCACTTCCAAGGAGGTATAGCCTGGGATGCTATCCCCTAAAAAATAGAGGGGGCCATTTCCAGGAATGGTACCTAACTTCTCTTCCCCCTTTTTACCCTTGTCCCTTACCTTCTCTGGCCAACTTCGAATCCCCGGCCAAATCTCATAGCCCAATTCTTCTCCTAACACTATGGCCTCTTCTGAAAAACCTACCCCAACATTGGTAAGTATCTCTTCCTCACGTATTTCTATATATTCCTCTCCAGCTACCACAAAGTGATCAACAAAAATCCCCTTTCTCTCAAGATTCTCAACTATCCTATTAGCAATAGTTCTATCCTCCGTCACGATATAGGTAAATGGTACCTTAACTTGTCCAATGGTCTTAGAAAAATTATTTTCCTCATACCCCCTTAGCACCCTCACATGCCCCTGCTTCACTTCATTATCCACTGCCCCCTCTCTCTCAGGAAGCAAAGTATTCTCCTTTATCAGCAAACTGGTAGCTCCAGCCTCTTTATACCTTATAAGTAATTCCCTCACATCTTTATTCTGCTGAAAAGCCATGTGTAATACATCCTCATAGCGAATACCAATTCGCACACCTTGTGCCTTCCCTTCACTTACTATACGCCTCCCCCCTATCACTAAACAGATGATAAAGGATACAGCCATTACACCATAGATCAATCCACGCTCTAGCTTTCCCATTCTTATACCTCCGCCTCTCACTACTAGTAAAGCTATTTTGCGCAAATAGCAGAAGCTTCATACCAAAATTTTCTTTTTCTAAATGGTATATAAAAAAATTCTAGAGTATCATAGTATTTCCACTTTGATACCCTAGAGTCTATTTCCCTACTTTATCAGCCTAATAAATAAAAAAGTCTTTCTTAGATTAATCATCTAGTATGCGTAACATAAAAGCTTTGCTGAAGCCCCATTAAGCGAATTCTATTAAGCCAATCATAAATCATCTCTTGATTATAAAGTTCATGTCCTTCTTCATCCTTTGCCTTTTGAAGAGCTAACGCCATAAGGGCATACTCATTCTCCAAGTAAGTTCCGAATACTGCTTGATCATCCGTATTAATTGAAACCATTAACTGTGGAGATTCATTGATGCGTTTTGCATCATAAGTTAGCCCAAGATTATAGAAATTGATAAGAGGATGCTTATCATAACGTTTAAATGTGCCTATTAAATAATTTGAGCTTGGATTAGTCTCAATACCAATCCCTTTACTTCTTAACTTCTGTTGCATTGCCTTTTGGACTGCCTCAACGACTTTTATATAGGGTAATTCTACTTTTTTATTCATGATCTCTGCTCCTCGCTCTCTCACTTTAAAATCAAAATGATAGCGATAGTATAGCTGGGAAGCAATACGATTATGTCGAATCTCTTCTCCTCTTTCTAACTGCTCATTGATATTACATCTATCCCAAAAACAAATAGCAGGTTCTTGCGAGTATTCACCTTTCTCATAGCACTTAGGATTATCTCCACGCAAAAACCATGCATTATAATAATCTCTATAGTTTACATGGAATAAATCTTCCTTCCTCATATCATAAATCTCTTCAAAGTACCACCGAAATTCCCTCTGTAATAAGTTATAGGCACTTTGTTCTACTTCTATATGTAACAAGTCAATCTTATTTATGAGCCAGCAAACATTATCCAAGTAATCTTGCTTAGGCAAAACAATCGTTCGATCTTTAAGCTGATACCACTCCTTTACATCAATAC
The DNA here is from genome assembly GCA_023412455.1 of Bacillota bacterium. Taxonomy (GTDB): domain Bacteria; phylum Bacillota; class Clostridia; order Lachnospirales; family Cellulosilyticaceae; genus Sporanaerobium. The sequence goes on along the minus strand of JAEYNQ010000131.1, from coordinate 2,778 downwards.
CTAATGCTAAGGCATGGCTTATTCTTTCCCCAAAAGACATGTTCATATAGGTTATGGCTTCGTCTATGGCTCTAAGACCATCTGCCACATCCAAAAAATCTTCTCCTGCATGATAGGTTAACTTAATAGGTGGAATAGCTAAGGTCTCTTCAATAGGGTTCTCTTTTAATCCATGTTCTTCTAAATTAAGTTGTAATTCTAAGTATTTAAGCCGGTCAAATTGCTTGGATACTGTATGCTGCTTTAATAATCGAAAAGCTTGAGCAAAAACTTCTGGCCTACATCCAATCTCATTAGAGGCAGCATCCACCCCATAAATACGGCTTGCTGTACTCATCCTCTTTTCTCTCATATTCATGAGCTGGTAAGCTAAATCCTTGGCTTTTCGTCTCTTTTGAACATCTCGCATAAGTAAAAGTTCTTTTTGTTTGCTACCAAGTACCTTTTCTCCCTTATCATCCCTTCCTTTAATGGCATGAATAACATAAAAATGAGAATAAGGTAAATGTTTTGTAATCTGTCCCCTCTCTTTGTTCATAAGCCATTTGATATCATTTCTTTTAATAGGTGAATGGCGTGTGGAAGTATCAATGCTTTTTATTTCTCTCATTGTCTCATCAAGTGTATCTTCAGGCGCAATACGTACTTCCAGTTTACATATATTCTGCTCCTTATGGGTAGCTTGAATAGCCATATAATTTACTGCATTCCTAAGGATAGGTTCTTTTTTTAGAAAAACTGTCTTCCTATCTTGATAATCAGAAAAGTTCTTGAACCCTACTCTCTCATTCACTTGAATCATTTCACTTCGAAATCTATTTTTAATAATTAAATAGATATAAAATAATTGCTCATACTTTTCATCCTGTAAGGTTTTATCTCCATTACCAAATATTTTTCTGAAGCAATCATACATAAGCTTCCTCTCTCCATAGAGAAGTAAGTTGTAGTTATCATTATCCTCTGTATAGTTTCTCTTATCAATAGCGTAATCTATTCGATACTCTCTTCCTTGAAAAGGAATTTCTAAAGCACATTGCCATCTCAAAATAGCCAAATGGTCTTCAATATCCTCATAATATAATACTAAATGTTCATTAGAAGCCATTAAACTATTCATTAATATGGATAGTCTATGTTCTTTTGTCTCTTCTTCATTGTTTATTTGTTCATCTACTTCTTGTTCCTCTCTTGCTACATCCCTTGCACTAAGCTCTGGATGCAAAAACTCACTAAACAAAATACTCCGAATAACAGCTGCCTTTGTCACCAGATCATTTATAGACTGTTTAGCTATCCCCTCTTCAAACCAAACATCACGATTAAGCTTATTACTCTCAATGGTAGATTGTTTATACTCTTCTTTTCTCCCCTTCACACGATTCATTAAACTAATCCAACTCAACTGATAACAAGGAGCAGAGCCCTTAAGGTGAAAATGGTTTTCCGCCATGCCCTCTTGTAGCATATTATGTAGCCTAAAATTATCTGTTTTAATAACAGGCTCCCAAGTAAAGTTAGTCCGTTCTCTTCCGCTCTCTATATCTCTTTGAGCAAAAAAGGCCGCCACCAGCACATCTTGGTCAACCTTATGAGCAAGCTGTCTCCACCTTAGTAATTGCTCAAATCGGCAATAAGGTTTATAATCATATTCTACTAATACCTTCTTAATAAACTCTCTTATACAATTAAAAATATAGTTTACATTATCATGATCATTAAATTCCTGTAGCAAACTATAAACCCTTTCTCTCTCATCTACTGAATAATTAGGCAGTACCTCTAATAAATATTGAGTAATAGATTCCTTAAGTCTCTCTACTAATTCCTTAGAGTTACATTTAAACTTAAAATTTATTTTCTCTAGAATGAGTTCTGGTGGTATTTGAATGAATAATGTTTCAATTATTGCCCTATGAGTATTTATGACTAATCACCTACTTTCTACCATTCTTCTCTATTAGTCAACTAAAGGGGGATCTAATGATAGTTTATCTGCGCTTATAGCTATATTCTCTTTAACTTCATTGACTATTTCAGTTGCCAATTCCCTAAATTCATCTAAGCGATCTCCAATAATTTTTTTCTCCTCATAATTATTAAACTGATATTTTTGTACTGATTTTACTTGTGGATATAATAATTTTGCCTGTTCAATTATTGTATTTAATAATCTGTTAATTCTCTTCATCTGTGTCCTATCGGTTACTCCCTGTAGCTCCTTAAAAGCTCTATCTAGCTTTCTTGTCTTATTAATATCTCTATTCTGCTTTCCCCCAATATTATTGTCTTCTAATCTAATATCTGAAGTTTGTCTATCCCAAATAGCATTAAACATATCTTTTAACATATTATCTTTACTAATTTCTTTTACTATTGGACAGTTCTTAAGCGCCTCCATTATATATGTTTCACCCATGATCATATCTTCTAATATATCCGTTTCAATCTTTTTCTCTAAGCGTTCAAAAAAGTAAACTATATACTGATAAAAATCATTCATTTTAATCTTTGGGTCATTCATATACTCACTATATGATGTGTATTTTTTTCTAATTTCCAACATAAATTCTATACTATATATGGGTAATACTGTTTTATAACTATCTACCCATGTCTCAATCTCTTCGTCTATAAATTTAAAATTACCATTGTTGGTTATTCCATTTTTTAATACTATCTTATTTAATCTTTCGGGCCATAATAATCTACTAACAAACCCTAGTAGTGAAAATTGGGCTTTAGATTGCATATCTACTCCCGTCCAAGCCTCAATAT
>JAEYNQ010000090.1 GCA_023412455.1 Bacillota bacterium | reverse complement strand
TTTTACATTATCTTTAATGGCTTCTGAGCCACTTGAGTCATAAATCAACTCATCATTTTGAGTTATAAGGGAATAGTTGGCTCCTTCTAGAAGTTCTATTTTCTTAATATCATCTAATAGGCCATCTACTTTAAGCCTTGTAATAACCACACCAATCTTTCCCTTAGTCACGCCCGTCAAGCTGTTAATTCCTCTTATATAATAGAGTCCTTCTTTATCACTCCCAAAGCCTTTTAACCAAATACCTGTCGTTGGGATGTCCTCATTGATATACTTTAAGGCATCTTCCTTTTCTACCTTACTCTCACTACTAATAACAAAGCCTGTAGGAGAGGCAACAATCATATTTTCTATACTACTTCCACCTGCTGATTGAATAGCAATTATCTTTTGCTTCAATTCTTTCTCATAAGCAGACTGCTCAGAGAAAGTAGCCGTTGGATAATGGGTTAAAATCGTATTTAACCTGGGATCTAGTGCAACAGTTAGAACCCTTTGTTCCACCTCATTTAAGAAGTAATCTATATTGGTGGTTGTTTGTGCTACAAGCTGTACCATAAAATGCTTACTCGTTGTTGACAAGGCACTTCTAGACATTGTGTAGAAAAGAATGTTGATTGTAATAAGTGGCACAATCGCAAATAAGACAAATGATATAATGAGTTTTTTCTTAATCGATAAGGCCCCTCTACATTCTTTTATCTTTCCTTTGTTTTTTCTCATCTTGCAACCCTCCTTATTTCTTTAAGCTTCTTTTTGGAATCGTTTCCAATTTTAATCAAAAAATATATTCCGACATATACCCTGTTCGGAATCGTTTCCAATTTATAATAAAAAAATATAACTTTCCTATTTGTTGTTCTAATTATACACCTTTTAAAAAATAATTTCTATATTTTTTATAAAATAACTTTTATATTTTGTTTATTTGTTCGACTCACTTCCTACCTCCAACCTAAAAAGTAACCAAAAAAGAGAAGCCGTGGCTCCTCCTTTTCATCATCTTATTTGAAATACCTTTGTCTTACAACCTCGTAAACTAATACACTAGCTGCTACAGAAGCATTTAATGAAGTCACCTGGCCGTACATAGGGATACTTACTACATAATCACAACTTTCACGTACTAGCTTGGATACACCTTCTCCTTCACTCCCTACTACGATCCCTAAAGGTCCTCTAAGGTTTTCTTCATACATCACTTTGCCCCCCATATCCGCACAAGCAATCCAAATACCTTTTTCTTTAAGCTCCTTAATGGTTTGAGCAATATTGGTTACTTTAGCTACCTTCATGTATTCAATGGCACCTGCGGAAGCTTTGGCAACTGTTCCTGAAAGGCCTACTGCTCGTCTCTTTGGGATAATAATACCATGAACTCCTGCATTATGAGCTGAACGCATAATAGCTCCCAAATTATGAGGGTCTTGGATATTGTCTAAAATAAGAATAAAAGGCTCCTCCCCCTTACTCTTGGCTTCTTCTAAAATATCCTCTACTTCCACATAGTCGTGGACCGCACTATAAGCTATTACGCCTTGATGCTTTTCACCCATTACTGCATCATCTAGCTTGCTTTTTTCCGCCTCTACAACAACAATGCCCTTATCTTTAGCTTCAGCTATAATCTTAATAATAGAACCTTCTTTTTCTCCTTTTTGAATCAAAAGCTTATCAATGGTTCTACCTGCCTTTAAGGCTTCACTTACTGCATTTCTACCATAGAGAATATTCTCATCTATTTCTCTTGGCGTCCTATTCACGGGGTCTTTATAACTGGTGTTGTAGCCTTCTCTTTCTTTACTTTTGGGAACTGACTTACTAGAATGTCTTTTTCCCCCCTCTTGTTGATCTCGATCTTTAACAAGGTTACTTCCTCTTCCTTGGTCCATGCTTTTTTTATTGGCCTTGCCATAATGATTACCGCCCATTGCTCTAGCCATCTTATTTCTCCTTCTTCCTTAAAATCTCATTTATTTCTTCTTTCTTCACTGCTCCCGATACAAAAAGCATGATTAAGTAAATTGTACCCCCTACTGCTATTCCAATAACAGTGAGGATTGCATTTTGAATAAGGGTGGCCTCTCCTATTATTCTACGTAGTAAATAATAAGTCATAAAAGTTGCGAGTCCCATTATTAAACTAGAAAAAAGAGGTCTAATAATAACCCTTCCCACGTGTAATTTATAGCCTGTATACTTCTTCATCGCTAAATACGTATAAAGTGAAAAAACCATATAGGCTATAATGGTAGAGATTGCTGCTCCACCTATTTGTAGAGGTGTAGCCACCAAAACTTTAACTAAAACAGCCTTTACTATCCCTGCCAAAAGGATACCTGTAACAGGCTTCCATACTTTGCCCACTCCTTGTAAAATCCCTATAAAAACTTGAGTCATAATCATAAAGGTCAAGCCGATTGCTGATAAGGTCAGTAACAGCCCCCCATTGGGTGCCTTAGGATAGATAAAGCGCATCAAGGGATTAGAAAGTATAGCTAGTCCCACAGAAGCAGGAACAGCAATTAAAAGAGCTGTTCGTATTCCTAACTCAATCTTTGTTTGAATCTCCTCTTTATTCTTTTTAGCCACAGCTTCAGCAATAGCTGGAATAAGACCCGTTACCAAGGCTACTCCAAAAGTAAGAGGGAGATTAATAAAAGTTGAAATCTTTCCTAATTGTCCCAGACTTTGATTCGCCAGTTCCAGACTCATTCCATTTTGAGTCAATGTTTGAATGACCAAAGCCGAGTCTAAAAAAGTAATAACTGCCATTCCACCTGAACCGATAGCAATAGGAATAGCTACAATACATACCTTTTTTACCACTTCACCAAAACTTATGGATGTTTTTAAAGGACTTGTTGATATTTCTGCTTGAATGGTAGGAGCTTGTCTCTTATAAATGCTACCTAAAAGTATAAGAGCTAAAACACCACCTATAACGCCACCAAAGGAAGCCCCCCCTGCTGCATAGCCTAAATTAGGATACAAGAAAAAGGCTAAGCTAAGGCCTACTACAACACGTCCCATATTTTCTAAAACTTGTGCAAGAGCAATAGGCATCATATTTTGTGTCCCTTGAAAATACCCTCTAAAAACCCCTAATATACAGACAATCCATGGAATAAGCCCAAGTCCCCATAAGGAGTAAATGGTCTCAGGTGCCCAACTAAATAACTTAATCATAAGGGGAGCTCCTAAAAAGATGACAGCTGTTAAAAGAGCACCTATTAAGGTCATAAATTTTAAGGTGTGTCTAAAAAGATCTTGAGCTAATTGATATTCTCCTAATACTCTTTTTTCTGCCACCCATTTAGCAAGTGTAGCAGGTACTCCTGCTGTAGCAATTGTCGTTAATATGGTATAAACAGGATAAGCTGTTTGGTAGTACCCCATGCCAGTATCCCCTATGAGATTACCTAGAGGAATGCGGAAAAAGGCACTTAATACTTTGGCAATTAATCCTGCTATAGATAATATGAGTGCGCCTTTGACGAGGGTTCCAGTTACACTTCCTTGATGATTCCCTTCTTGATTTACCACCCTATTTCCTCCTCTACTTATTTGCTGCTAAGCTATTGAGCCCTATGTGAATCAGCTCACTTATTCGCTCAATCTCTCCTTTAAGATAAAGATAGCCGATAAGTGCTTCTAACCCTGTCGCATGTCTGTAATCTATAAGTAGTGCATTCTTAGGTACTGAAATACTCTTGGCATTTCTTCCGCGTCTTAATACATCCACTTCCTCTTCTGTCAATTGATCTTCAATAGCGTGATAGATTTTGGCTTGTGCCTCTGCACGTACCAAGTCTCTACTTGCTTTATGCAATTTATTAACAGGCGCATTCCCCCTATCTATTACATAGGTTCGTATAAAAATTTCATAAACGCCATCACCAATATAGGCTAGTGCCAAAGGAGAATACTCGGTTGCCTTGTGCTTAAGGGTCTCCTGATTGCCCACTAATAATGCCTGTATATTTTTATTCATAATACTCTCCTTTAATTAAACACGTTTAAAACGTACACCTTCTCTTGTATCTTCAATCACAACATGATGCTCACTTAAATACTGACGAATGGCATCTGCTTTTGCAAAGTCTTTTTCTTTCTTAGCTGCTGCTCTTTGCGCAATATAGTCTTGAATGGCTTCATCAGATAAGCCTTCTTCTTGTTCCTCTTGTTTCGTGTAAAGTATACCCAAAATGCTTGTTAGCTCCTCAAACAAACCATATACTTCCTGAACAAAAGGCTTAGAAGCTCCTTCCTTGGCATAGCTATTAGCGAATTTAACCAGCTCAAAAATAATACTAATGGCATCTGCTGTATTAAAGTCTTCGGCCATGGCTTCGTGAAAACGCTTTTTAAATGCTGGCAACTCCTTAAGAAGCTCTTTTTCCTCAGCTGAAAGTTCTCCACCACTGGCATGTTCGAGAGCAAAAACTAAAGTTGCCTTGGCGTTTTTAATACGCTCTAAACCATTTTTTGCAGCATCCATTAGTTCAGGGCTAAAATTAAGGGGACTTCTATAGTGGGCACTTAACATAAAAAAGCGGACCGTATCATAGCCAAAGGCCTCTCCTACTTCACGAAGGGTTTTAAAATTCCCTAAGGACTTTGACATTTTTTTATTATCAATATTTAAAAAGCTATTATGCATCCAATAATCAGAAAAGGGCAGGCCATTTGCCCCTTCACTTTGGGCTATTTCATTTTCATGATGTGGAAAGACGAGGTCTTCTCCCCCAGCATGAATATCAATGGTATCGCCTAAATATTTTTTGGCCATAGCAGAGCATTCAATATGCCAGCCTGGTCTTCCTTGGCTCCATGGACTTTCCCAAAAAGGCTCTCCTTCTTTTTTAGGTTTCCAAAGTACGAAATCCATCTGATTTTTCTTATTGTCAGTGAGTTCCACCCGTTCACTACGTCCTGCTTCTAATTCCTCTAATACTTTTTTAGAAAGCTTACCATAACCTTCAAAAGCTGCTGTATCATAATAAACTGTGCCATCTACCTCATAGGCGAAGCCTTTTTCAATAAGCTTAGCAATCATAGCAATAATGGTGTCCATTTCTTCAGTAACGCGAGGATGGTGGGTCGCTCTTGAAACGTTGAGCTGATCAGCATCCTTTAATGTTTCAGCAATGTAGTAGGTTACAATTTCATCCGTTGTCTTGCCTTCTTCATTGGCTTTTTTGATAATCTTATCATCCACATCGGTAAAGTTTTGTACATAGTTCACCTCGTAGCCAACACTTTCAAAATAGCGGCGTACGGTATCGAAAACAATATAAGGCCTAGCATTTCCAATATGAATAAGATTGTAAACTGTAGGTCCACATACATACATGCGTACCTTGCCCTCTTCTATAGGTTTAAATTCTTCTTTTTGCTTGGTTAAGGTATTGTAAATCTTAATCATCTGTTTCTATCTCCTCTTCTCTATATTCATTACATACTTTTTTGTCCATGCAGTTTTCATTGGTACAATGATAAGCATGCTTTTGTTCTAATGGCACACTTCGCTCTTTTTCTAAAGCTTCTATTTTTTGTTCGAGTGCTTCTATCATATTCTTAACCTGGCACATTTCCATACGCATAGGGTCTGGCATTTTGACTTGATCCAGCTCACTACAAGGATCTATTCTTTGCCCTTTGCGTTTGACTACTTTACCTGGTATACCTACAACTGTACTATCTGTAGGGACTTCTTGAAGAACTACAGCATTAGCTGCTATCCTTGAATTATCCCCAATTTTAAAGGGTCCTAGTACCTTAGCTCCAGTACTAATCATCACATTATTACCTATGGTTGGATGGCGTTTCCCATGATCTTTCCCTGTTCCCCCTAAAGTAACTCCATGATAAATGGTTACATCCTCTCCAATTTCGCAGGTTTCTCCAATGACTACACCCATACCATGATCAATAAACAAGCCTTTACCAATTACTGCTCCTGGATGAATTTCTATACCTGTTAATCCTCTTGCTAATTGTGAAACAAGTCTTGCCCAAAAGAAACGCCCCTTCTTATAAAGCCAATGACTGAACTTGTGAAAGAGTATAGCATAAAAACTAGGATATAAAAAAACTTCTGCACTGCATTTCATAGCAGGGTCTCTTTCTTTAATAACCTGTATTTGTTCCTTAATATAACTCATGCAAATCCCCCTTTTCTTCACATAATAAAAAAACTCTGCCTCCTTTCAGAGGCAAAGTCACTCGCGGTTCCACTCTGTTTTAAGTAAATAGTATTTACTTCATCTCTAGGCCCTTTAACGGAGGCTAACCGTGATATACTACTTCTTTTCATACATCCAACTCCAGAACGCACTTCTTATCAAAAGCTATAAGACTCTCCCACCACTAAGTCTCTCTCTGAAATAGCACTTAAATAATACTCTTTCTTTCATTGTCTTTTACTCTATTTTCATCCATTATTCATCTTATTATTCTTGAAACTACTTATTTTGAATGTCATTTCGTAGCTTTTTTCCTTATTAATAGTCTTATTATATGCCTTCATCTACTAAATTGCCATTCTTATCTAGATTATTATAATATACCCTTTCTTTCGTTGCAAGCATCTACTCTTGAAATAACTCGATTCCCTTCCTATTCAACTTTTATAAAACTATCCCTTTATTTTTTATCCATATTAGATTAGAATATAATGATAATAAGCATTTTATACTCATAGAAAATATATGTCTACTTACATATATTTGTGAAATGTATCTTGCCCATTCATTAATATAATTTTTACAAGGAAGGTCGATTATATGGCATTAGAAAACAATTCGTCTAATTTTATTAGAAATATTATCGTTGCCGATTTAGAGTCCGGAAAACATAAGGAAATTATTACACGTTTTCCTCCCGAGCCTAATGGCTACTTACATGTAGGACATGCCAAGTCTATCCTACTTAATTTTGGGTTAGCTGAAGAATTTAACGGTAAAACAAACCTTCGTTTTGATGATACCAATCCTGTTAAAGAAGATACTGAATATGTACAATCCATCGAAGCAGATGTGAAATGGCTAGGTGTAAACTGGGCAGATGTCTATTTTGCTTCTAACTATTTTGAAGAAATGTACAATCGTGCCACGCTTCTTATCAAAAAAGGAAAGGCTTATGTCTGTGACTTAACGGCTGATGAGATGAAAGATTACCGTGGTACTTTAACAGAGCCTGGTAAAGCAAGCCCTTATCGTGACCGTAGTGTAGAAGAAAACTTAGACCTTTTCGAACGTATGCGAAAAGGTGAGTTTGCTGATGGAGAAAAGGTACTTCGCGCCAAAATTGATATGGCTTCTCCTAATATGAATATGCGAGATCCTATTATTTATCGTATTGCTCACGCTGAGCATCACAATACAGGGGATAAATGGTGTATCTACCCTATGTATGATTTTGCTCACCCTATTGAAGATGCAATAGAGGGCATTACCCACTCTATTTGTACCCTTGAATTTGAAGCCCACCGTCCTCTGTATGACTGGGTTGTTGAAGAATGTGAAATGGCGTGTAAACCTCGCCAGATTGAATTTGCACGGCTTAATATGACCAATACGGTTATGAGCAAAAGAAAGCTTAAGCTTCTTGTCGATGAGGGTATTGTAGATGGTTGGGATGATCCTCGTATGCCCACTATTGCCGGTCTTAGACGTCGTGGTTATACACCTGAAGCTATTCGCAACTTCTGTCGCGAAATTGGCGTAGCCAAGGCAGATTCTACTGTAGATAGTCAAATGTTAGATTATTTCCTCCGTGAAGATTTGCAGCCTAAAGCACCTCTTACAATGGCTGTTTTAAGACCCCTTAAATTAGTGATTACCAATTACCCTGAAGGACAAACGGAATGGGTAGAAGTTGAAAACAATGCAAAGGACGAAACACAGGGCACACGTCTTGTACCTTTTTCTCGCGAACTCTACATTGAACAAGAAGACTTTATGGAAGAACCCATTAAGAAGTATTTTAGACTCTTCCCTGGTAATGAAGTTCGCTTAAAGGGTGCTTACTTCGTTAAATGTACCGACGTCATCAAAGATGAAGCAGGTAACGTAGTAGAGGTTCACTGTACCTATGACCCTGAAACTAAAAGTGGCTCAGGTTTTACAGGCCGTAAAGTAAAAGCCACTATTCATTGGGTAGATGCCACCTGTGCTCTTCCAGCAGAGTTTAGACTCTTTGAGCCTCTTATCTTAGATGATGTCCCTGAAAACGAAGGGAAGCATTTCTTAGAACAAATCAATCCTAACTCTCTTGAAGTACTAGAAGGATATATCGAAAATGTGGCTTTTAAAGATGCTAAGCCTCTTGATAAATTCCAATTCGTAAGGAACGGTTTCTTTACTGTAGACAGTAAATACACCACCCCTGAGAAACGCGTATTCAATCGCATTGTTCCTCTTAAGAGCTCTTTTAAAATTTAAATAAAAGTAAAAAATAGGTTCTCAACTTCTTCTATGGAAGTTGAGAACCTATTTTTTGCAAATTGTAGCTGTTCTTTCATCAGTAAATGTGCTATATTCTAATTTAATAACACAGCCTTTTTACATCCATCATGTAACTGCATTTTTTATTCCTAGAGGATTATTTTTTAGCATCAATAAGTTTTAGTATCCGTTTTTCATTTTAATTTTTGTATAAATATTTCATAAAATATAACATATGATTTAGGAGGCCATTCCCTTGACTATAAAAATAGCTGTATGTGATGATACCCCCTTAGATATTAAGCATATAGTAGCCATTATTGAAGATTATGCTGTTACGCATCAAGGATACTATCAGCTGTCCCTATCTACCTTTTCTAACGGAGATTCCCTTATGCGTACTCTAGAAAAAGGAGAATCCTTTGACATTATTTTTCTAGATGTGATGATGCCTTATATTAATGGCATAGAAGTAGCCAAAGAAATTCGCCTTAATGACTCCATCAGTAAAATCATTTTTTTAACTTCCTCTAGGGAATTTGCTATAGAATCTTATTCTGTCAATGCTTTTCATTACCTTTTAAAGCCTGTTCAAGCAACACTTCTTAAAGAAGTGTTAGATAACGCTCTTTCTCAAATTATCTCTTCTCAACAAGAGACCCTTTTGGTTTATTCTAAAAAGGCGCTTATGAAAATTTATGTAAATGATATTGAATTTATAGAGGTTAAAGGCCATATCCTTTATTTTCATCTAAGAGATAGTAAAGTTTTAGAGAGCTATGGGGTAATGACTAAGTTGGAAAAAAACCTTCTTGCTTATCCTAGTTTCGTTAAGCCTCATCGCTCTTATATCATCAATATGGATTACATCAGCCTCTTAACACCCACACAAGTTAAAACCCATAGCTACCCTCCCATTCCCATCTCTCGTATCAATTATCCAATCCTTAAACAAGCCTATATGGAATACCTCTTCGGAAAGGATAGTCCTCCTCTTACTACTACTGAATAAACTAAACGATCTTCTCTCCCACCAGTTACAACTGCAACCTATTCACGCGGGAATAGGTTGCCCATCCATTCCTCTATTACTTTTTTATTAGGGTCATTTTATATCTCCTATTCGTATGCCTTACAAATCATTTCAAGATTATCTATAATATAAAAGAATACGCGATAAAAATTTTCTCGGTCAGCCTGATTTTGGTGCGGTATTTACGCCCAGACTCCGTATTGGTTGACTTTACAAGACCCTTTTCAGTAAGGTCAACAATGCCCCTGGATACAGCGGCCTTATCTTCGATGCAGATTAACTTGTTGATTGATCAACAATCTTCCATTAGAAAAGACATCTGTCATTTAGATAGTATTTATGGAGAGGACGCGTTGTAAAAGGAACATAGAATAAATACCATTTAAAGGGGGAGATTTTAAAATTATTAAAAATGCTAACCAATAATAAGTAAGACCTCAACTTCTACAAAAGAAATTGAGGCCCTAATTTTTCTAATTACTTAACTCGTTTCTATGTAATACTTCTATCTTTCCTATACTTCCTATTTACCATTAATTGTAATGATTCCTTCGTCAGTCAACATATCATATCCAAGTGTAAGCACACAACCATCTGTATAGTCACTAAAATCTAAGCCGTAAAAATCAATATAATACTCATCTGCATCTTTAATTTGCATATCCCATTCTAGTGTATCTGTGTCAGTAGTTAATGTAAGGTCTAAATCATCACCCATTGGAAGAATATCATCCTCACCTAAAATATCTTCTTCCCAATCATCTACATCAACTGGAGACATATACAACCAATAAATGTCAAACCCTGTTCTGTTTTTAATAACCATAGGAATCTCAATTTCTTTCACTTCATCTACCACAGGTGCAGGAGCTGGTGCTGGTGCTGAAGCCGCTGCTTCATAAGGTACAGTAGTATCAATTGTAATGGTATTGGCTGCGCCATCCCAACCTAAGCCCACATTAAATGCTTGCATAACATCACGAAGTTTGAAATAATTGCTTTCACCAATTGTATAAGCTGTTAAATTAACTTTTTGTCCATCAATGTAAATAGCAGAAGTATTTAACTTGGCATCCTTAGCCTTGCCGTCTCCTTTTGTTAATTCGGTATTGGTAACGGTATAAGCCTTGCCACTTAACATATTAATTGCATTTTTACTACCATCCCAAGTTACTTCAAATTGCTTTTCTGTTCCATTTAATACAAACGCTAAATCTCTTAGTTTAAAATAATTGTTGTCATTGATGGAATAAGCATCAAAAGATTTAGATACTCCATTCACTAGAACTTTGGATTCTGTTGGTTTTGCTACTGGCGCTGCCATAGTAGATAGGGCCACTGAGGCTACTACAAAAAGCATTAATCCCAATTTTTTTAGATTCTTCATTTACATCTTCCTCTCATTTGTTATATTTATTCTTAGGTAAGTTTCCTTACATACCTACTACATTTAAGCAAAGTTCTCTGGTTGCCATAAATCCAATATACAACCGCCTTTGTCTCTAAAACGATTGGTTAAAAGAAGAAATACATCTACTACTACTCCTATTCCCAAAAAACCCAGTGTCAAGGTGTAAAAAAATCCAGACCATATCTTACCCACATAAAAGCGATGTATTCCTAAACAGCCCAAAAACACACAACACAATAGAGCAGTACGTTTTGAATAAGGTGATGACATAGGGATTCTCTCCTTCACTTTTGACTCTTAATGACACATCTATCTTTTTATATTATAATCTAATTATTTACTTTTTCCCTCTTTTATCCTAAAAAGTGCATTTTTAATCACAGAATGTACGTAATCTTAATTTCTTATCAATAAATGTATGCCATTCAGACATTAATACTTCTAAGACACTTCTCATTTGAACATTTAAATGAGTTATGAAATGATATTTCCTTCCACAAACTCCTAATGTTACCATACAAAACATCTTATATACCTTATCTTTGTATTATAATTATTTTTACATTTTTTATATTATTTTAAATTTTACTTTTATGTCTAAATTTTGTATAATATATGCCATAATATATATTCTTAGGAGGACGTTTTCTTGAATATTAAAATAGCTGTATGCGATGATACTCCATTAGATATTAAGCACTTAGTAGCCATTATTGAAGACTATGCTGCTACCCATCAAGAATACTATCATATAACCTTATCTACTTTTTTTGATGGGGATTCTCTTATTGAAACTTTAGGAAAAGGAGAATCTTTTGATATTATTTTTTTAGATATTATGATGCCTTATGTCAATGGTATAGATGTTGCAAAAGAAATTCGACTTACTGACTTTGTTAGTAAAATCATTTTTTTAACTTCATCTAGTGAATTTGCTGTAGAATCTTATTCTGTGGATGCTTTCCATTATCTTTTAAAACCTGTTGAAGCCACACTTCTTAACGAAGTATTAGATAAAGCTCTTATACAAACTACCTCTTCCCAACAAGAGAGTCTTTTGGTGTATTCTAAAAAAGCTCTTATTAAAATTTATGTAGACGATATTGAATATATAGAGGTTAAAGGGCATGTCCTTTATTTTCATCTTAGAAGCAATAAAGTATTAGAAAGTTATGGTGTAATGACAAAACTTGAAAAAGCCCTTCTTGCTTATCCTCATTTCATTAAACCTCATCGTTCCTATATCATAAATATGAATTATATTAGCCTCTTAACACCAACACAGGTTAAAACCCGTAGCTATGCTCCCATTCCCATCTCCCGTATTAACTATCCTAGCTTAAAACAAGCCTATATGGACTACCTTTTTACAAAGGATACTCCTCCTACTACTATTGAATAAACTTCATTCAAGTTTTCTATTTAAAAGGAATGTTGTAAGATTATTCTTTATTTTACTCCATTCCTTTTAATTACTATTCTCCTGTACTCGCCTAAGATCCCTTACTACATAATGTCCATAATCCCCTTCATAGAAGATATAGTTTTTTGCTAAGGCATAAAAGGCACTATTGTAACCATATTTATTAACGCAACTATCCTCTCTTTTAATACCTAGCTTTTCACATATATGTGCTAACTTAGGTGTTGTTACAAAAGGTAAAATAACATTATAAGCCTTTTGCTTACTTAAAAACTCCATTACACGGGTAGTATAACCTAAATTAGTGTACTCTTCATCAACGGAAATCTGCCTAATTATAAGAGTCCCATCCATTTCCTCCTCATAAATAAGCCTTAAGTTCTTATTAATCACCAAGCCTGTAACTAAAAGCTGCATGGTTGGTTTAGTTATAATCTCTTCTACTTCAAAGCCAGCTTCTTCCATTATTTTTTTTAAATTACTCATATTTCTCTCTCCTTTATCAAAATATTCAAATATTTATTGCTAATGATAGCACCATTTGTCTTAATTTTCAATAAAAAAGGATAATATCATTATCTTATAGCGACATTATCTCCTTATAATTGGCCTAACTCGTTAGAATATAGATTGAATCAACATAATAAGTCCAATAACCTTCTCTTTTCCTGTCCTATCCTTATTAGCTTATCCCACCACATTCAGTATCTGCTACATGCTAAACTTAATGTATTTGGACCATCTTTGAAGGCCTTTATAGCTTTTTTAATCTCTCCCTCTCTTTTAAATTCAATAGCTTAAGAACTTCAATAACTATTATTAAATAAAAATAAAAAAAGAGGTAAGCCTTGTATCCTATGATACTTATGGCTTACCTCTTTTAATTTATGACCCGTAGGGGAATCGAACCCCTGATTTCACCGTGAGAGGGTGACGTCTTGACCGCTTGACCAACAGGCCGGAATCATTGTCCGAATAATAGTATACTATAAAATATGTCAATAATCTAGTCTTTTTTACTTATTCCATAAATATTTATATTTTAGTTCTTGGTCAAATTATTTCGGGGTAAACAGCGTTTGTTTCTGGATATATTTTCTATTGTTTTGCTGATAATCGTAATAAGTTTTACGCGAGAGGCAGGAGTAAGCATCTCTAATTTAGTAAAAGCTTCCCCCTCCACAGATGTGACATATTTAGCAGGTAGTTGATTGAGTGCATACGCATACATGTCTTTCTTGCATCTTTCACATTTACAACAATTATAATGCTTTAGTATCTCCTCTAACTCCTCCATTACTATATGTTCCATATAATTATATACCTGTTTCATGTGCCTCTCCTTTGTTCCCCTAGCATCCCTCTCCCAACCCCTTTACAGTAGGTCTAGAACATCCTTTTTCTCTTGACTCTAGAGGGGTTATGCCTTCTTCACATAGGTTTCCAAAATTTCAGGAGCTTCTTTGCCTGAGTAGTAAAAGGTAACCTTACCTGTTTTAGTCTCTCTTACTTCTGTACTTTCCATCACAATCTGTTTCAGATGATGAATAGTTCCTTCATTTCCATCAAAGACTTGTACATGCTGGGGAATTAACTTTTTAATGACCTCTTTAAAATAAACAAAATGCGTACAGCCTAATACAATCCCACTATACTCTGTCCAATTATAAGGTTTTAACATCTCTTCTAAATAATTCTCTACTTTTGAACCTGAAAAAATTCCTTGCTCCGCATAAGTCACCAACTGAGGCAATGGGAGAGATTCTACTCTCCCTAGCTTGTCCACGCGCTTTACAAGACACTTATATTTTTCTTGTTCTAGTGTAAGACATGTAGCTGTTACTAAAATTTTACCTTGCTCTAAGGAATCTATAGCCAGTTTTACAGCTGGCTCCATACCAATAATAGGAATACTATATTTTTTTCTTAAATCATGAGCTGCTATACTGGTAGCTGTATTACAAGCAATAACAATAGCCTGTACTCCTTGCCTCATAAGAAACTCAACTACTTCATAGACATAGCCTGCTACTTCGTCTTTAGATTTTGTACCATAAGGAACATGTAAATTATCAGAATAATAAATATAGTCTATGTTAGGGAGTTCTTCTACTGCTTTCTTTAATACAGTAATACCTCCTACTCCAGAATCAAATATTCCTACTTTCATTTTATCACTCTTTCACACAGTTTAATATATTTTTCTTAATTATTCAACTATTAATGCTACTATGTCAATAGCTGTTTTACAAATGGAACTACAAAAAAATCTAGTCTAATCCTAACGATTATCCTAGATTCAAGGTATGCCCAGAGCCGGAATCGAACCAGCGACACGAGGATTTTCAGTCCTCTGCTCTACCGACTGAGCTATCTGGGCAAATATAATATGTATATTCTTACAAAAGCGCGAGACGGGACTCGAACCCGCGACCCTCTCCTTGGCAAGGAGATGCTCTACCAACTGAGCCACTCGCGCATAAATCACTTACTAAGTATACTTCATTTATTGTCTAATGTCAACCCATTTTATATTTTTAGAACTGAGCCACCCGGGAATCGAACCCGGGACAACTTGATTAAAAGTCAAGTGCTCTACCGACTGAGCTAGTGACCCATAGAATGAATAACAGTCGGGGTGACAGGACTCGAACCTGCGGCCTCCTGAACCCAAATCAGGCGCTCTAGCCAAACTGAGCCACACCCCGCTAAACTTTATTCATTCAATGACCCATAGGAGAATCGAACTCCTGTTACCGCCGTGAAAGGGCGGTGTCTTAACCGCTTGACCAATGGGCCTCTTAAATTGCATATCTGCATTATTTTTAATTTAGTTTAATTAATAATCTGGCAGCCACCTACTCTCCCAGCTCGTCTCCAAGCAAGTACCATTGGCCGCTTAAGTCTTAACCGACGTGTTCGGTATGGGAACGGGTGTTTCCCTTAAGCGCATCGCCACCAGAAATATATCGTTTGTTTCTCACGACTTTTACAATGATACACTACTGCATTATATATGTCAACTACTTTTTTAATAAAAATATATTTTTCCTTATAATCCTCCTCTTTTCTCCAAAAATACCTTCTCTCTTTATACCTGTTTACCTTTTTATTTAGAAAAATGGTTACCTAAACTATAATGATTATTCTTTCGCTTTTTTAAAATAATATACCTTTTGTTTAATAAGAGCCTAAATAAGGTCCCATTTCACACAAAATACAAAAATTTATTTTATACCTTATTCTTTCTCCATTTGGACTAAATGAATAATCATAAGCCCCATACTTAATGTTTTAACTGGGACATCTTTGAGGGGGACTATGTTATTCTCCAACTGCATACCCTCGTCATAGTCCTCCCTAGCTAAAGATTCACTTTTATAAAAGAATAACTCATCAATAGCTACTGTTTCCGTTGGAGGCATCCCCCAATAGGGTCTATCTAGTTTAAGTAATATACTTATTTTAGAAATCTCATCTTCAAAATAAAAGCCTTCATAACGACCTCCATCTAAAACTTCTGTTTTTTCCCATCCATATTTATTCATCACACCCAGCACTTTCCCAAAGCATACTTTTTCTCCTTTAAATTTATTAAAAGTCTGCTCATACTTATCTTCCGATGATAGAGTATAAATAGGTAGATCTAGCTGCACGACAGACTGAGTTATCTCATAATCTATTAGCTGCTGTTTCCAATTCATTTTTTCTGCTTCGCATAAATCTATAGGGTGAATCAGCTTGATAACCGTCCCCTCTCCTAATTTATAGGGCTCTTCTTCTAGTGTATTGAGGCTACCATCTTCCATATATCTAAAGGTCTGTAAAAGGTTTTCGTTGCTATCATATTCGCCCCAAATCAAACTCATGGCAAAACCATTCATAATCGGATTTTTCACAAATAGTTCCTGCCAGCTATGCTGTTCCCAGCTTCGCCCCGTTAGCATAGCCTTAGACAGTCTCTGCTGCTGAGTAGCTAGAATGGTTTTAAGCTGCTTCCTAAGCCCAGTAAAGGTCTGTTGGGCTACTAGTACCTTTTGCATATCATCATTAGGCCCTGGCTTTGGTAGCGCCTTAATCACTTTCTGCTTTTCTTCGTCCCAAAGTGTGACGTCCATTTTTGGTGTCAATTTCACCTTAAAACTTCTTGTTCCATAAGATAGCCTGATTTCTCTATTCTCATTAAAGCCCAGATTTGGCACAATCTTGTCTTCTAATATCTCTTTTGATAGGCCTCTTACTTTGGCAACATAGTCCATTGCTTCTGCTGCTGCCTTTTTTATCTCCATATTCCTATACTTTCTAGCTATACCGTCTATAAACATTAGGGCCATACTGCTCGCATTCATGGCCATGGCTGTCACAGCAAACATGCCCAATTCTACCCTTATAAATTTTAGCGCCCATTCATCAATCTGTTTTTTGAGAGCAACTAGCTCTAAATTACCTGCATTTAAAGCATATAAAATAAGGATATTCTTCTTTTTGGGTTTTGAACCTTCTTGTATCCACCTATTATACATCTCATTAATAAGCATCCTTAGTTGTCTTTCATCCATAAACTTTTTTACAGCTTCACAAGGTTTTATGGGTTCAATCTTATTGGCCAACATATACCCAGATAAATAGTATCTGAGGATTACTAAAGGCAGCTCCTTTCCTTCTTTATCTCTAAACTCCATCATCCCCTCTATTTCTTCTAAATAGGGAATGAGTTTATCATTTGCTGGTCTATAGATTGTCTGTATATAATGGGCTACCTCCTGAGTGGTTCTTAGGGCTTCAATGGCTTTTATATGCTTTTCACTATCCCACTTATTTTCTAAACGTACAAAAGCTTCTTGCATATTTTTATTCTTTATACTATGTAGCTTTTCCATCTTCGCCCTTACTTCATGTTCCCGATCTACTACGAACTCTTCCATAAAATGAATAACCGCCTTTCGGTGGTGGTTAAACACACTAACTAATGTGTCTACTTTCATGCCAATATCTTCTGTATATAACACTTCTATATACCTAGTAATCCTCTCATCTCTTTCTTTTATCTTCTCCTTTATCAGTTCATCTGTTTCGTCCAAATGTTGCTTTGCAAGTTCCCTTAATGTGTCTACGGAAAAACGATTTTCTCTTTCAATAGCTTGCCGTAAAATCAACTTTACTCCCATCTCCTTGGCCATTTCCACTAAGATATTTTCTTTCATTTCTTTATAAAAGTACTTTCTGGCTTTCTCAGCTGCAGCTAATATACCCGAGGTTTCTCTACCTTCCAATAGCTCTTGTATTTGTTTTTTTGCCACTTGTGATACTTCATATAGCATTAAAGGTGCCTGAAAAATCCTATGATCTTTCTCATACCATTCCTTCCCTTCATTTTCCAATGCTAGCTGAATAAGATACTCTTTCAACAGCTTTTCCACTTCACTGACTTCTTCTACTGTAAATACACTCCCTCTTGCCCTTAGAAAAGCAAACAATAGATAGGTACTTGGTTTTTTTTGTTTTTTCAATGTCTGATAGGCTATCATCACGCTTTTTGAATCTTCTCTATAACTAGCTAATAATTGTGCATGGCATACTTCTCCCTCATTGCAAAGATACTCCCTTAACATTCTATCTGCATAAAAAGCTACTCGATATGCATTTGGCATTTTGGTCTCTTCCATGAGTTTATCCACTTTATCATAGGGGATTAATAACATCTTTTCTAGGTATTCACCATCAATTAGTTGGAGCTGCTCACATAGAAGCTCATAGATTTTATTGGATCTCTTATAAAGTAAGATCCCAAGTGACAGTGCTACTGCCTTCAGTCTAACTCTCTGCTTTTCATCGTAAATTGGCATAAAATGAGGATGGTTATCATAAATAGCAGGTATGAGTAGCTCTAAATCTTTTTCCAATGCTTTCATCTCTTGGGACTCGTTATCTTCTGTAAGTACTGCCCCCATTCCTTCTATATAAAGCGCAAGAGGATTTAGCCATTTGTTAGTTATCTTTTGCCCTAACACATAGGTTCTAAAGGCACTGCCATAATAAGTATTAGCTTGACCTAGTAGGGAGTTATTCCTCCTCTTTTCATAGTCATCAACTATTCTTTCAGCCTCCATCAAAACATCTTTTGGCCGATTCTCCCATCTCTTTACTCTTACTTTCCCTATACCTTCAATGACATTACGAGGTGCAAGCCCCATCTTATAATATAACTCATAATGGTCCAACATCCAGTGGGTCTCATCAAAAATTATCTCAGAATCCAATAAAGCTATCACATAATAATACCTTAATAATACTTCTTCTGTGATTTGCCCTTTCAGCTGTTCTATAGCTGTATGCACCTCATAATCATCTAGTCCTGGAACAGGGGATAGCTTAACTGTAGCTGTTTCTCCTGACATATAATCCATGACCTGTTTCCTAACGTCTGGGGCTAACCTATCCATCTTTAGTGAAGTGTAAATTTTATCTTCTACATGTTTTTCTAACATCTTAACCAACCTCTTCCTTAACAAACAGTATTTAATTAATATTTTATCATAATTATTATAATTCTAAAAATTTTAACAATAAGATGTTGTAGAAGTAACCTTTCAATCTCAATAATCCTATAGCCCTTTCCATAAAGCAGATTTAGAATTTAAAAACAAAAGATGCTGTTTTAGCTATGGGCATTTTATTAGGAGACGAAAAACATCCTTTCTTAGCTGATGGTGTAAATGAAAAGGGCTTGGCCTGTGCAGGATTAAACTTCCCCGATTATGTACATTATGCCTCAAATACCACTTGGTGTGGTCAAACACTTGCACCTTCTAGTCATGGCCTTGGTGCCTTTGGTCTACCTGGAGACTACTCAGCTATTTCAAGATTTGTACGTATTGCCTTTCTTAAAAGCCTGATGCCTCCCCCTCATGATTTAAAAAGAGGTATTTGTGAGTTTTATCATCTTTTAGGCGCTGTAGCTATGCCCAATGGATGTATCATTAAGCCCCCTAATCAGTATGAGTATACCCTCTATACCTCATGTATGTGTCTTGAAAGAGGAACTTACACTTATACAAGTTATACCAATCAACGTATTAGTAGTATCGATATGCATAAGGAGGACCTTAACTCTACAGAAATTAAAGCCTTTGACTTCTTAGACGCCGAAGAGCTCCATTATCAAAACTAAAAAAACGCTACTAGGTCCAAAAAAGCTGAGTTAGACACATGGTGCTAACTCAGCTCTTTTCTTTCTTATTGTTGTTAGTAAATGAAGTTATACTAAATAAACATTATACCCTTATTCTAATAAAAAAGTCTAATATTAATAGTCTATCATGCTATTTCCCATATTTATGCAATATTACTTCTATCTCCACCTTATCTATCATCTCTTCCTTTAACTTACTTTTCACCTATTTTACCCCCTAAGGCTAGAATTGTAGGCCGTGCTTTTCTCTATACATTTAATGATTGACTAGAAAGAAGGAGAAACACAATGGAAAAAATATATGTTTCAAAATACTTCCAACCTTATCTCTTACTTTAAAAAAGAGGTTTGTACTCTATTAACTGAGTACATTACTTTTATTTACCAAAGTATTTTTTGCTTCTTCTAATACCTCTATAACATCATTACACCATGCCTCAAATGCCTGATCTTCTTTTTGACACTCTTCATGGGTAAGTATATAGTCAATGGTTTCCTTAATACCTTCTTCAAAGCGTTTAGTGGCCACAAAATCAGGTACTAATCGCTTTAATTTACTGTTATCAAATACAACGGAGTTAGCCTTATCCCCTATTAATCCACCTATAAAATCATAATCACTTACTGCTGCCAAAAATTCGGAGGCTACATGATAAGCATTTAGCTCCACGCCTAAAGCATTTGCAATACACTGGTAAATTTGATTCCATGTCAAAGTTTCATCAGATGTAATGTGTATGGTTTCTCCAATGGCACGGAAATTTCCCATAAGTCCTATAAAACCTTTAGCAAAATCACAAGTATGTGTCATCGTCCAAAGTGAGGTCCCATCTCCATGAATAATAACTGGTTTTCCTTCAAGTATCCTTTTAATAACTTGCCAGCTTCCTTTTTCTCCTCGCACCCCAACTGGTACTGAACGTTCATCATACGTATGGCTTGGACGAATAATTGTTACTGGGAATCCTTCATTGCGATATAATCTTATTAAATAGTCTTCACAAGCTATCTTGTTTCTAGAGTATTCCCAATAAGGATTATAAAGAGGTGTTGCTTCTGTAATCCTATAATCATTTAATGGCTTTTGATACGCAGATGCAGAACTTATGTATATAAATTGCTTGGTTTTACCCTTAAATAAACGATAATCTCTTTCGATATGTTCTGGCAAATACCCAATAAAATCAGCTATTACATCAAATTGCAAGCCTTTTATTTTTCTTGCTATCTCATCCTCCTTATTAATATCTCCTTTTATAAAAGTGACTTTGTCTCCAAACTCCTCATTGCGCGAACCACGATTAAGCAAATAGAGTTCCATTTTGGGATTCTTAATTAATTCCCTAGTAATCCCTGCACTAATAGTACCCGTACCCCCAATAAAAAGTATTTTCATCCTACTTACCTCCTTCACACTTTCTATATCTATTTTATTCTGACCATGTCAAAATTACAACTCTTCAAAAAAATACAAGGTATCCACGGTTGCGATATAAGGAGAAGTCTGGCGAAACAATGGATAAAAGCACAGGGAGCCTATCACTGGGCCCCCTGTGCTTTTACCAAAATTCTCAGTTATTTTATTTTTCTTACGCCGTTTTCATCTACCTCATGGCCATCCACCTTGGTATTTTGGGCAAGAGAGCCGTCAGTATAGAAGTAGTACCACTTGCCGTCAATTTGTAGCCATTTGCCGAATACCATAATGCC
>JAEYNQ010000001.1 GCA_023412455.1 Bacillota bacterium | reverse complement strand
TTGCATGAATTTCACCTTTTTTTAAATTAAAGTTAATACCCTGCAAAGCCAAAACACCCGGAAAAGATTTTACAATATCCTTTAGCTCTAATATTGTATCACTCATTCTTTTGCCTCCTTTACCTGTTGTATACTTATTGTAAAGGAGCTGTAGTTAAATAAGAATGTAATATTAAAAACTATTTATGTATTATTAAGTTTAATTATGTATTATTAAGTTTTTTTATGTATTATTAAGTCTTTTTATGTGATTTATCCCCTAATGACTGATCTGATTTTTTCAAGCTTGAGGCCTATAAACAGCAAAAAAGTAGCTAGGGTATCCTTTCCTAGCTACTTTTAATTACTATTCTTATTTAGAAAGCCTCCATCCTCACCATTGAGTCTTTTATTTATTGCTGTTGGCGAATTAAATAGTCAAAGGCACTGAGTGAAGCTGTTGCACCAGCCCCCATAGCTATAATAATTTGCTTGTATGGACTATCTGTACAATCTCCTGCTGCAAATACTCCTTCTAAACTTGTAGTCCCTTTTTTATCTGTCATAATTTCGCCGATTTTATTACGAGAAAGGGTATCGCCTAACCACTCCGTGTTGGGAACTAAACCAATTTGAACAAACACACCCTCAAGCTCCAGATGTTTTTCCTCTTGCGTCTCCCTATCCGTATAAGTTAAGCCATTTACTTTATTTTCTCCTGTAATCTCTTTTACTTGTACGTTTTTTAGAATGGTGACATTAGATAGGCTTTTTAACTTTTGTTGTAATACTGCATCTGCCTTGAGTTCAGGTAAAAATTCTAGAATCGTTACATGCCGTACTATGTTAGCTAAATCAATAGCTGCCTCTACACCTGAATTTCCACCCCCTACAACTGCAATATCTTTACCCTTATAAATAGGGCCATCGCAATGTGGGCAGTACGCTACACCTTTATTTTTAAACTCTTTTTCTCCTGGTACCCCAAGCTCTCTCCATTTGGCTCCTGTGGAAATAATGATCGTCTTACTTTTAAGCACTGCATTTCCTTCTAATGAAACCTCTGTATACATACCCTTCTTGCTTAAGCTTTGAGCACGCTCAGCACTTATAATATCTACATCATAACTCCTAACATGCTCTTCTAGATGGGCTGATAGCTTAGGTCCTTCTGTATACTGAATGCTAATAAAATTCTCAATAGACAGAGTATCCATCACTTGGCCACCAAAACGTTCAGCAACAATACCTGTTCTTAAACCTTTTCTAGCTGCATAGATGGCTGCACTGGACCCTGCTGGTCCAGCACCAATAACGAGGACATCAAAGGGCTCTTTGTCATTAAGCTGTGTATTATCTTTTTTCTGGCCAAGCTTTAATAAAATGTCTTCTAAACTTATTCTACCACTATCAAAATGTTTTCCATTTAAAAATGTGGTGGGTACTGCCATAATGTCTTTCGCTTTTACTTCTTCTTGAAAAGCGCTTCCCTCAATCATGGTATGCTTAATATGTGGATTAAGGATGCTCATAAGATTTAATGCTTGAACAACATCTGGGCAATTATGGCAAGTGAGACTTACATACGTTTCAAAAATCAATTCTTGGTTAATTGACTTAATCGCTTTAATGGTTTCTTCAGTCACTTTAGGTGGTCTGCCACTTACTTGAAGTAAGGCTAATACTAAAGAAGAAAATTCATGTCCTAATGGAAGTCCTGCAAATAGGACACCTGTATCTTCTCCTATACGATTAATGCTAAAACTTGGTGTTCTCTCCAGTTCTTCTGTCTCTACATGTACTTTAGGAGATAAGGCTACTAATTCATCTATAAGCTCTATTATATCCAGTGACGTTTGATCCTGACCTACACTTTTTTTAATAACAATATCATTCTCTAATAAATCGAGATAGGCTTTTAATTGCTCTCTGATGTTCTGTTCTAGTACCATATAATCACCTATTAAATTTTTCCTACAAGGTCAAGTCCTGGAGTTAAGGTTTTGCCGCCTTCTTTCCATTTAGCTGGGCAAACTTCCTTTGGATTTGTTCTTACATATTGAGCCGCTCTAATCTTATCTACAATGATACCTGCATTACGTCCAATATTACCTGCATTAATCTCTATCGCTTGTACCACCCCATCTGGATCAATAATAAATGTTCCTCTATCTGCAAGTCCAGCTTCTTCAATGAGTACATCGAAGTGTCTTGCCAGTGTATGGGAGGGATCTCCCACCATGATATACTCTATCTTTTTAATAGCTTCTGATGTGTCATGCCATGCCTTGTGAGTAAAATGTGTGTCTGTTGATACAGAGTATACCTCTGCACCTAGTGCTTTAAGTGTTTCATATTGCTCCTGTAAATCCTCTAACTCAGTAGGGCAAACAAAGGTAAAATCCGCTGGGTAAAAGCACACTACACTCCATTTCCCCTTAAAGTCTTGATCGGTTACTTCAAGAAACCTTCCCTTTTGATACGCATCTGCTTTAAATTCTGGTATTTGTTTTCCTATTAATGACATATTATAGCCTCCTTATTATT
>JAEYNQ010000318.1 GCA_023412455.1 Bacillota bacterium | reverse complement strand
AAACGATGGCAGCTAATCCATCCACAGCCTTTCTAAAATCTGTAGGACCACAGGCAAGATAGATGTGATCTGCCACTAAAATATCCTTTAACATAATGTACCTAATATCTGAATGAGATCAGTAAGTATTTGTTTATCAAACCCTTTAGTAACATCAACTTTAAAAGGACCTGCTTGCAGAGTGATAGCTGGAGCTGATACAGAAGTTTTTGTAGACTTTTCAATAAGTAAAGGTGCCCACTGAGTTTCTGATTTTTGAATGCCATTATTAAGTTTGTTAAATTTTCTCTTCCAGTAGTGATACTGATCAGGTGAAACCGTATTGACTTTACACCACTCCTGAATACTGAGACCACTAATAGTACACTCATCAATACGCTTACGCCATTGTTCTTGTTTTGTGATCATTGTCATAAAAAATATACCTCCAGACATCATTAGTGTATAGAGGTATTATGACATGAAGGCGATGGCACAAGAAGGTGAGGTGTTATTTTACGCTTACAGTTGGCTAATATAAAACCAACTTCTCCACTTACTATAAGTCACTTCTACTTTTTTCACTCCAATATAACTGATACAATTTACTTTTTCCAATACAAAAGACCACATAGATACGACTTCAACATGGTCTTTATAAACTTTAACTTCTTTTACAAACTCTTGTATAAGCTGTTTACACTATGGTAAATTTCTTTCAGTCACATACTGCTTCATTTTTGCTAGCATTGCCTTAACTTGTTCTTCTATTATGCGTTGTACTTTCTCTACTTTTTCTGCATCTTTTTACATAGCAATTTCTATTTCTAAATTAGTCTTAACTTCTTCTAGTTCATCCATCTTGTCTTTTAATGTTTGATTGTGTATGTCTGCTATAATCACTTGTATAATATTATCAATTTCCTTATTAACTTGTGCAAGCTTATCTTCTCAGCCTTCTTTATGGTATATTTCTTTTTTCTCTTGCTGAGCTAGCTTTTTATTAAGTTCTTGTGTAATTTTAGGTATCATTTCATCACATAAGATTTTCTTTTCTAGCTCTTCTAAAACAAATTCCTCTATATGTTCTTTCTTAATCTCTTTATTAATATATATCTTCTTTGAATTTCTACCACCGCATCTATAGGATATGTACTCTTTACCCTTCTCTGACGGTCTTTTATTGCCATACATAGCAAAACCATATTCACCACATTTAATCAGACCACTTAATAAATAATTTGCTTTTCTACCGCCTCTATAGCGTCTATTATGTGCCATTTGCTTTTGTACCTTTTCAAATTCTTCTTTGCTTATATTAGCTGGCATACCACCTTCAATCCTAATGATTTCATCTTCACTTTTCTTGATAGTACTATTTCTTTTACCAAAAGCATTTTTATCTATCCTCTGAATAATGTACCTTTGTTGTTATTGTAGATTTCTCTATCTCCATTTGGTCACCTCCTAAAATAATAAAAACTACAATCTAATCACCTTAGATTGTAGCTCCCAAGTTAGTAATATATACTTAACTTATACATTATTACAAATAACAATTTCCCTTTATCTTTTTCTATTTAACTCACCTTTTATTATTGTCAAAATAGCTTGTACCTGTTCTTCATTACTCCTACCCCAAGTAGTTAAAAATGCACTTCTTACTGTTTCTTCTGAAATAAATCCAAGTTTCTCCCCAATAGCTGAGTACAAAATGTGCTTATCTCTAGTTTGCATCCACACCTCATTTAAAACTTCTCTTATTCTTTCTTGATAACTATATGGTTGATGCAATGCCACAGTTAATATACCCAATACCTCTTCGAGCTTTTCCATTATATTTAAGAATATATATGTCTCTGGCATTTCTCCTGGTAATCGAAATATTCTCTTTTCAAAGTTATCATCTTGGGATGAATCACCATCTATATAGCAAATAGAAGGAACACTTATAGATGGGTCTTGATTATGATAATTATGTACACTCACAGCTGTACCATCACCTTCCATTAAATGTACCTCTATACTATTTGGAATAATAGTTTTATCTAAATTTATAATAGATTCAATCCATCTTTTTGCAAATAAATCTTCCACAAATATCACTAATTGTGATGAAATTTGTCCCGTTATTGCTCTCAAAGAATAAATATCTAATTTTCCTTGAAATACTTTATTATTTATGCTAACCCATACTGCTTTATCAGGTAAAGGCATTAATGCTTCATTGGAATGTGTAGTGAAAATTACTTGTAATTTCTTTCGTAATGATACATCAATTAGGTATTCAACTAGTCTAATTACAGCCATTGGATGTAGTCCATTTTCAATTTCCTCTATTAAGACTAGGGAATTTTCTTCACATGTTTCAATCTCTGTAATCATTCTAATTATACTAGACTCCCCTGCTCCAAAATGGAATTCTGTATAACTTCCTCCATCATTTGTCATACCTGTTAACATATTTAACCTTGTATTGGATGTAGATTCTACACGTGAAAACTCACTAATATCTTTATCTAAAATTCTTCCTACCTTTTCACATATTGTCTCTTCTAACTTTACAATATTTTCGTTAGGCATTTCAAACTTGCTATTGGCAAAAACTTTTAGTTCAGTTCTTTCAGTAGCTGGTACTGTTCGAGACACTCCAAAAATTAATGTATTTCTTGATAACAATCCATCTCTTGTCCATTTATAATTACTAAATATTGCTGTTCTTGAAATTTCATTTCTAGGATTAACTCCTTTATCCCCTATTCTATATTCTATTTTCCAATGTTGCATACAATCATCGTACTTTCCACTCTTTGGAAAGAATCTACCTGGTTTCGTTTCCTTATATGCACATGCTGCAGCTCCTAATATAGTAGTTTTTCCGCCTCCATTTGGACCAATAACAGCTGTAACTGGAAATTCTAATTTAATTGCCTGATTATCAAATCGACGAATATGTGCTAAGTTCATTTCATATAAATATTTCCCATAATTTTTTCTAGCTACTTTTTCAAATAATTGATTAATTTCACTTGTTCTAATTTGTCCCCTATACTCCATTATATCCCCCATTTTTAATCCGCATAAATAATAATTTTACACAATTTATTTATTATTTTAATATATTTAAACTATTTTTTCAATATATTGCATTTTAACTATTTATTTCTATCTACTCTTTCTGTAATTTCTTCTTAAAACACTAAAACCCCCCAACCTAGATTTCTCTAAGTTTGAGGGGTTAGTTCATGGAGGTGAATTGTCTTAATACTATTCACCATTTTCACTAAGTTGCTACTTATTTGCGCCAATAACTTTATCAAGACGCTTATTTAACATTGTTTCTATAGAATCTTTATCATATCCAAACTTTGAATAGCATATATAAGTTCATCTGCAAGATTTCTAATGTCTAAACGTGGTACTAAACTAGGTCGCAAAGTACTTTATGCTGTTGTGCTCACTTCTATTCGCAACAAACGGAATGGTGGCGCTAACACCCCTGTGTTACTACAGTATTATCAATAAAACCTTAAGGGAAAAGCTAAAAAAGTTGCCCTTATCTCTGTTATGCACAAGCTTCTAAAATACATATTTTCTGTTCTAAAGAAACAGAAACCATTTGAGATTAGAGATCCTAGAATACATGAAAAAATGTATCTTCAAAATCATTCTCAAGTTGCCTAATTAAATAGCCTAAAAATCATTAAACTTCAACCATTATTCGGATTTGAAGATAGCTTGTTTGCTATGTAATTTTTTCAGCATGTCTTCTTAAGTGAATTTTTTAACTTTATTATTGACTTTTTTTAGCTGGTCTTTAAAAACTTAAGTAATATTATACTAAAAGTTTTGTTTATGATAAGTACTCACTTTCTTAAATGCTCTACAAATCACCATATAATTTATATATTATTTTTCAATTAGAACTAAGCATAAAAAGCACATTGCATCATCTAAGCACCCTCTAGATAATCTCAATTTATAAACTCTTCTATCCCATTTTCTTCAACAATTCTAGACAGAATTGATTTGCTATTGGAATTAGCAAATTCAAAATATCCAACTTTTGTATTATCTAATTCAAGTTCTTCTGCATAACTTACTCTCTCTTCTCTCTCGGTCTCACAAAAATATGAAAACATCCATCTTGCATTTGGATATTTCCCTCTCAAATATTCCATATATGGCTTGTCCACACTTCCACACGATAATCCCCATACCCATATTTCATCAACAACTGATTCTTTACTACTTAATTTCCTGTCCAATGCTGAAAGCAATTGTGGAACATCCTTCCGTAAGTCTTTAAGAACAGTAAGTTCGCATTTATATTCATTCAATCTGTTTCTAACACCCTGATCATCCAAGTAATATGTTTCACTTTTAATCTCCTGTATTTTTTCTTCTAGTTCCCTAATAGCCTCATTATTTCCATGTCCAACAACAAGATTATCTTCCTCACCATCTATTTCACATTTTCCATGAATGTGAAATATTCTACAGTAAGATATGTCATATATTTCTTCTAGTGTTTGAGTATAATTGAAATTTACAAAATAATCATCTTCTTCAAAATGGCATCTATTATCTCCAATTAAACTATTTATAAGGATATAATTCTGTTCTGTATTTACTGTGGTATTAATCCATTCACAAAATTTCTCCTTAATTATTTGTGAATTTTCTTCTTCTGGCGTCTCTATGTCAATAGGATCACTACATTCAAGACCCAAATCATCCTCAAGACTATCTTCCACCCACAAAGAATCAATTTCACCAAGTCTCTCTTCAAACGTCCTCCAAAAAATGTTATCTACAGTAATTTCAAATTGCTCATATCCAACACACTTTAAATATGGGAATCCAAACATATTAGACATTTCCTCATAAAACTCAGGATGGTGTGAAGCAAGAAAACATCCAAAATAATAATATGAACATGGTAATCCATGGTACATATCAAAACCATTACCAATAATATTAAGTTTCATACAAGTACCCCCTATGTACAGTATCCTTAATCAATCATCTTTTTAAACTTTACTTACTCCCAAAAAAATATTTTAATTTTTTAGAATTAATTGTCCATACTTGTGTATCAATCCTTCTAATATAAAGTATCTTGTTGTTCTTATTCATGCTACTAGTAACTATCTAGTCCATTATAAGTCTAAAAAATCATAAAAAACTATATTTATATCATTATTAACACTTCAAGCTATATGTTGCTATCCATCTTCCAACATATCTTACTAAGATACACTATTTTATCTCTACGTTTCTACCCAATATATTAATAATTGTTATGCAACATAAGTATACTTGTATAGCTTGTATGCTATATTTATCCATCACTAACTTTTTCTGTAATTTATCCCAAATACACGAAAATCCCCGAAACACTCATTATCCGAGTATTTCGAGGATTTTTTTATGGAGGTGAGGAGAATCGAACTCCTGTCCGAAAGCCCATATAGCGTGGTCTCTACCATCATATTCTTTGTTTTGACATTCCCTCCATCTAGCGCCCAAAGACAGGCTCTAGATTTTAGTAGCTTCAT
>JAEYNQ010000311.1 GCA_023412455.1 Bacillota bacterium | reverse complement strand
AAGCTCCTAGCATAATGATATTAACAACCTTTACATTTCCAATTTCTTCTGCGATTGTTAAGGCATCTATGAGGCATACGTGCTCACAAGTTGCTTTGATTTCTTCTATGATCTGATCAGGATAAGACGCAGCTCCCATAACAACTGGCATAGGATCAATACGTTGGGTATTGGCTATTACCACACCATCTTTTTTAAGGAAAGGCATATAACGAAGAGCCTCTAGCTTCTCAAAGGCAAAAATAATATCTGCTTCACCTAATTCTACCAATGGTGAATAAACCTTGTCGCCATATTTAACCTGCATCACCACACTTCCACCACGTTGGGCCATACCATGTACTTCTGACATCTTGACATCATAATTTTTGCTCATGGCATAATTCCCAATAATACGACCTGTTAAAAGTGTTCCTTGTCCACCTACACCTACAATAAGTATATTCTTTGTCATTTTATTTCCCCCCTCTATTAATGGCATCTTTAGGACAAGTGGAGGTACAAAGTCCACATCCTGCACAAAGTGCATGATTAATAGTTGTTGCTTTTTCTCCTTTTTGAATAGCAGGACAACCTAACTTCAAGCATAGACCACAGTTGATACACTTGTCTTCTTCTACTTGGAAAACATCCCATTTTTCTTTTATAATCAGTTTACAAGGGGCCTTAGTAATAATAACAGAAGGCTCTTCCTTAGCGATTTCTTGTTTTAAGGCCTTTTCTACAGCCTTCATATCATAGGCATCTACTGTTACCACATTAGGAATACCTATGGCCTTACAAAGGGCTACTAAATCGATAGCATAAGTAGCTTCTCCCTTTAAGGTTTTACCTGTTGATGGATTATGTTGATGTCCTGTCATGCCGGTAATTGAGTTATCCGCAATAACAAGAGTGGACATCCCCTTATTATAGACAATATCTATAAGGCCAGTAATGCCAGAATGGATAAAAGTAGAATCCCCTATAATACCAATAACTTTTTTACTAAATTCCTTGCCACGGGCTTTTTCCATACCATGAGCCATACCTACACTGGCTCCCATACAGACACAAGCATCAATAGCATGATGAGGAGGCATAGCCCCGAGTGTATAGCACCCAATATCCCCCATAACTGTTAAGCCTAACTTTTTAATCACTGTATAAACCCCACGATGTGGGCAGCCTGGACAAAGTACAGGAGGTCTACCTGGTAAACTCTTTGCTTCTCTTAACTCAGGTACTTCTAGCCCAAAAGCTTCTTTGATTTTTCGTACTGTAATTTCTCCTTGTCTTCCAAAGAGTTCTTTACCCTTAGCATTTATTCCTAGGGCCTTCACTTGTTCTTCGATAACAGGCTCTAATTCCTCTACTATGTATATTTCTTTAAATGAACTGGCAAAAGCTTTAATAGCCTCTAAAGGAAGAGGGTTAACTAAAGCAAGCTTCATAATATTGGCTTTAACACCTGACTCTTTCACATAGTGATAACTAATACCGCTGGTAATAATACCTATTTCACTGTCAGTCTCTTCTATAGTGTATAAACCGAGTTCCTTGCTATCTTGAGCCAGTTTATTCATACGGTTTTCCACTACGATGTGACGAGGTTTGGCATTCCCAGGTGTCATAACATATTTTGCAATATCCTTCTTATAATCCTTCAAAACTACTTCTTGTCTCTCCTCCATCTCTACAATACCTTGGGAGTGAGAAACACGGGTAGTTAACCGGATGATAACAGGTGTATCATATTTTTCACTCAATTCCATGCCTAATTTAACATACTCTTTACATTCTTTACTATCTGAAGGTTCGAGAACAGGAACATTGGCAGCTCTGGCTACCATACGGGTATCTTGTTCATTTTGTGAACTATGCATACCAGGGTCATCTGCTACAAAAGCTACAAATCCAGCATTTACTCCTGTATAAGCTAGTGTAAAGAGTGGATCTGCTGCAACGTTAAGTCCTACATGCTTCATAGCTACTACACTTCTTGCACCCGCAAAAGAGCTTCCTATAGCCACTTCCATAGCCACCTTTTCATTGGGTGCCCACTCAGCATATATATCATCATATTTAGCAATTAGCTCTGTAATTTCAGTACTAGGTGTTCCAGGATAAGCTGTTGCTACAGTTACTCCTGCTTCATAAACACCTCTAGCAATGGCCTCATTTCCAAGCATTAACTTTTTCATTACAATCCTCCTTTTATTAATAACTATCAATTTTTGCAATCTTATTTCATCATAACATCATTATTCTTCATCTTTCAACCTTTTATGTATAATTTGAAATTCAAAATGTATTTTTTTAATTTTAGTTTGCTTTACACCCTAATAAAGAGAGAGTATACTTAAGAAAATTATTAAATAGAGGAGTTATTATGAAGAAAACGTCTTCGCATGAACAGTTACTTAATTTTGCAGTAAGTGCTGGAGAATTAATGCTAAAAAGTGGGGCTGAAATCTATCGTGTGGAAGATACCATTACACGTCTTTTAAAAGCAAGTCACTTCCAAACCGTTGATACCTTTGTTATTCCCACAGGGATCATGGTAACAGTTGAGGATGCTCATTTTTGTATATGTACTAAAGTATCTCGTGTTAAAAATCGCAGGACACGTTTAGACCGTGTAGAGCTGATTAATCAGCTTTCTCGTGATTATGTCTTAGGAAAAATCTCCTTGGAAGAAGCCTCCTTAAGCCTTAAAAAAATCGAAAATCTAACGACTTATTCTCCAAGGACGGTTACCCTTTGGACGGGTATCAGTTGTGCCTTTTTTTCTATTATGTTTAAAGGGAATAAGGTGGACTTCTGTCTTTCTTTCCTTATTGGATTGGTGGTAGGGTTCTTACATGCTCGCCTTACCTATAAAGAAATTGTTAACTACTTTGTTCTTTTTATTTGTTCTCTTTTTATTGGAAGCAGCGTTATATGTGCCTCTTTTATCTTAGGTGAACACATGAATATAGAGCCCATTGTCATTGGATGTATTATGCCTCTTTTACCTGGTGTAGCTTTTACCAATGCTGTACGCGATGCTATTGGGGATGAACTTTTATCAGGTATTTCCAGGGCTACAGAGGCTCTTCTTGTAGCTGTAGCTTTAGCAGCTGGGGTAGGTATCTCTCTTAGCTTTGGCTTTTGGATTGGAGGGTTTTTATGATTGCTCATTTTATAATAAGTCTAGTTAGTGCCTATATTTCCACCATCGGATTCTCTATCGTCTTTCATATTCAAAAAAAGCATCTTCTGATTTGTGGATTAGTAGGGTCTACTGGTTGGGCCATCTATCTTATTGGCGAACAAGTAGGTTTCTCATCAGTTATTTCTACTTTTCTTGCCACCCTTTTAGTGACACAGATTTCTTATATTTTAGCCCGTACCCGCAAGACACCTGTTACCGTCTTTCTCATTGCAGGTATTATCCCTCTTGTTCCTGGGTTAGGGCTCTATCGTACAATGTTTTCACTTTTAACTGCTAACTATTCCAAAGCTATAGAATATGCTATTCTCACCTTTGAACTAGCTGGCGTTATAGCAGGAGCCATTGTTATTATTTCCCTACTCCCTCTCCTTTGGCGCCCTAAAAAAGTTTAAAATAATGAACATCAAAAAAGAGAAGCCCCCTAAACACTCCCATGTATTGGCCTCTAAAGGTTAGACTATCTATCCGTTCTAACCTTTAGAGGTCCATTCACAACTTGTTTAGAATGGCTTCTTTTTTATCTCCTTATCTGCTATTTCCTCTAAAGAATAAAGCAACTGTTCCAGGACCTGCATGGGAACCAACAACTGGTCCAATACAGTGGGTAATGACTTCTTTAACACCTATTTCCTTCAATAATCGTTCTTTGAGCTCTTGAATTTCTTCTTCACAATCTCCATGGCTTATAAATACTACTTGTTCTTCTGGCGCTATAATATTCTTTTGGACTCTATCCAATAAATCTTTTAAGGACCTTTTCCTGCCTTGTACCTTTGAAACAGCAGTAAGTCGTCCTTCATCATCTACGTGTAAAATAGGCTTAATACTAAGAAGAGAACCAAAGGTGGCTGCTGTCTTAGAGACACGCCCCCCTCTATACAAGTGGGTTAAATCTTCTACAGTAATCCAGTGATTGACTTTAAGCTTATTTTCCTCTATCCAATTGACCACAAAATCTTTGTCTTTTCCTTGTTTAAGAAATTCACAAGCATAATAAACAAGTAGCCCTTGTCCAAGAGATGCTGACTTACTGTCAATCACTGTAATATCCCAATTAGGATGTTGTTCTAGCACCTCTTTACAAGCTAAGTTCGCACTATTAACACAACCACTTAAAACCGACGAAAAACCAATATAGATAATGCTTGTCTCCTCATTGGCATATTCTTTAAAAACGCTTTCAAACTCATATTCATTTACCTGAGAAGTTGTAGGCATTTCTCCCTGTCTTATTAGATTGTAAAACGCCTTATAATCTAGAGATTTTCCTAGATCATCTTTTATTTCCTCTTCCTTTAAATGGACAGTTAATGAAAGCACAATAATATTATTCTCTTCCACATAACTGTAAGGTAAATCACAACACGAATCTGTCACTAATATCGTTTTCACATCTTCCCCCCCTATCTTAGAATATATTCTTCTTCTATTATAATAAATATTCCCAGTTCTTGAAAGATAATTCTTATAAGTAAATTTTTCTAAAATTTTTTATATAACTATAAAAGCAAGATAAAAGCAGAACTTGGATGTATGGTTGCATCTTGTCCTACTTTTATAGTTATATAATTATTATTTTTTTATACCAAGCACTATAGGAACAGATTTAT
The DNA here is from genome assembly GCA_023412455.1 of Bacillota bacterium. Taxonomy (GTDB): domain Bacteria; phylum Bacillota; class Clostridia; order Lachnospirales; family Cellulosilyticaceae; genus Sporanaerobium. The sequence goes on along the minus strand of JAEYNQ010000311.1, from coordinate 14,646 downwards.
AACCTATTCCCATACGATCTATACCTTTATTTATCAGTTCTAGAAAATGTTCTCTGGTTCTAATACATCCACTTCCCTTCACCTTGCATTTCCCTTTTACTTCTTCTAGCATGAGCTGAATCACTTCTGGTGTAGCCCCGTTTGCTTCAAATCCTGTCAAGAAACCTGTACTGGTTTTTATGAAATCTACCCCTACTTCCACACAACATTGACACGTCTTTCTGATTTGTTCTTCATTCAAGGCATCTGTTTCAAATATAACTTTTATCTGCTTAGCATATCGATGTGCTATTTCTGTACAAGCCTCTAGATCTTCTTTTACCTTATCATACCTACTGCTTCTAATCCAACCATAATTAGCAACTACATCTATTTCTTTTACTGACTCATAGCGTGCTACAATCTCTATTTGCTTTACCTTGGCTTCTGTTGAGCTTGTTCCAAAAGGGAAATCACATACTGGACACAGTTTAGTGCTACTTCCTTCTACATAAGGTTCACATAAGCTTACATACCCAGGATTAATGCATATAGTGGCACAACCTAACCTAACTCCATCCTTTGTTAATTCTACTATCTCCTCTTCTGTAAATTCTGGCTTTAAAACAGAATAATCAATGTATCGTGCCCATTCCTCCTGTGTCATTTCTTCAGCTTTTTTCACTCTTTGCATCATCCCTATCTCCTATCCCACTTATATTTAATACTTTCCTTTAGTAGCTACTTTACAATTATACTTTATCACTCTTCTTGTCCTATTTCTTGTCAATTATCACTTGTTTTTTGTAGTATATTGATGTAAAAATAGATTTATAACCCACCATTTTCCCTTTATGAAAGAGGAGATTTTTATGCATATACCTGTTTATGGATTAGAACATACCTTTTTAGAAAAAGATACCGAATTACTGTACCGTCATTCCAGTTTAAAAGAAACCGCCCCTCTGCACACCCATACCTTCTATGAATTTTTTGTAGTGACAGAGGGCTCTGCCCTTCATATGGTAAATAATGCTGTCCAAACCCTCTCCAAAGGAGATTTGTTATTTATTAGAGCGCAAGATACCCATTGTTATGACTTTTATCATTCTGATAACTTTTATATTCAAAATATCGGCTTTAGCAACCAGCTTTTGCAACGTATAAGGTTATTCTTAGGGCATTCTCAAAACCTTCAAGCTCTTTTAGAATCAGATTTACCCCCTTGCTTTCACCTAACTACTCTAGAACTTCAAGAAGTTTCCTCTGCCTTTAAAAAAATAGGAGATATGCTAAAAACAGCACCTCCTCAAAGTACCACTTCTCATGCTCAATGTTATCTTGCTCTCTTATTTACGGATTACTTTTTTGATTACCCTCATACTTCTCCCTTTAAAAGTGAATTATCCCCTTGGTTTGAAGCCATGCTAACCCAAATGCAGAAACTTGAAAATCTTCAAGAGGGTTTTAGTAAAATGCTAGCTTTGTCTCCTTGTTCTAAAAATCACCTCTGTCGCCTTTTTAAAAGCAAGCTTAATGTAACCCCTACCCAATACATTAATAACAACAGATTAAATTACTCTATCTATTTGCTCATTCATACAGATTGGGATATTTTAGAGATAAGCGAAACGTGTGGCTTTAATAACCTTAGTCACTTCTATCACCTATTTAAAGCCAAATATGCTTGTTCCCCAGCACTATTTAGGAAATCTTCTAAATAAGTTTTTCTCCTCCATTGAGATAACCTAAAGGGATAAAATAGCAAAAAGTGAAGACCTCATAAGAAGTCTTCACTTTTTGCTATTTTTATTAATTGGATTTAATCCTTTAGCATTCATTTAATTATTTATTACAGCTACAGCCTTTTGAGCAGCTGCATTTATTACAGCTACAGCCTTTATTACACTCACCTTTTTCTTCCTTACAACCTAGTGTTCTTGGGTCTGTTCCTACTTCTAAAGGTTGAATACTTGCTTCTAAGAGATCACCACAAACAAAGTCTAAGCAACTATTATCTTCTTCTTCTTGAATAGGAGAAAGTTTAGGTGGTACAGTAAGTCCTGCATGTTGGAATTTGTATTGAATGAAATAAATAACTTTGAAGTATAATGTCAGTCCGATAGCAAAGCTACACTCATCATAAGAAACTACTTTTGAAAGGGCTTGAACGGAAATACCTTGTTGTACTGTGTTATTAGCATTAAAGCGAGTAAAAGCCTTCATATCCTCACAGCCACATACGCCATGCTGATTAGCTACAAAGCCAATAAAATTAATGGTAGGAACTAATTTATTACAGCCCATTGGATTCTCGGGGGCATAAGAAATACCATATGGTGTATAAAGATCAAGAGATACACAATTGGGATTGGTGCAAGGGTCAAAACCTTCATCATGTTCACTACCTAAATAACGAACGGTCATCATGCCTTGAGCAACCACTTTACAGCAACAGTCAATTAAAGTTACAGCAAAAGTTACTAAAATGTCTTTTAAGGTTACTCGGCTTAAGTTAGGATTGCATTTTGCAGGTCGAATTTCAGAAAATCTACAGCCACATGGATCTAAAAAGTTAAAATCAATATCTACAACTTGAAGTTGAATTTTATCAGCACATTCAAAGTCTTTTTTACATAAACCAGAAAAAATAATATCTGTCTTCTTGTCACATTCGCAAGAACCTACTTCTGTAAGCTCATCAAGGCATACTGTACGGCAAAGGTTAAGGCCACTCTCATCAAATACAACGGGAGCCATCATCGTTAGAAGCCTAGGTTCTCCAATAGGTGGACATGTGGCAAGCTTTTGAAGAGGACTTTCTTTATTTTCAGCAGGATGACAAGCATCACAAATTCCTGCATTAGGTTTCGCAAAAAACTTCACGTCGTTATTACAACAACATTTATTCATAATCTAAAACCTCCTGTATGATTCTTAATTGGTGTGAATCATAATTTGTCGTTTCCAATACTATAATATGGAAATTACGGTACATTGGTTACATTTATGTATAAATTAATTTTGATTCCAATATATTTATAATAAAGCCTTATATGCCCTTTTTATAAATCATTTTCTAACTAAGGAGGTTTTCTATGTCTTTCATTCTTCACTCTAACCATACTTTTCTGCTAGTAAGTCAAAATAATAAGTACGGTCTTTTTTGTCAACTTTTCACTGCAAATGGTGTGACTCGTCCCCTTTCCTTACAACCTACGGCTACTTCCTACTATAGTGCTACTCTGGATACTGACGGCAACCCTCACATCATCAGTCTTCCTACACCTTATAAGCTTACCTACTTCTACTATGAAAATTCCCATTTTCAAAAAAAGACCTTGGTGGAACTCCCTTCCGACACAACCACCCTCTCTTGGCCACTGATTCATTCTTTAGTAGGCACCATTCATCTTTTTTATCTTACCTATAATGCTTCCTCCCATATGTATGCCTTCCTTCATACCCAGCTAGACTCCAACAAAACAGAGACTCTTTTTGAAACCTCTTCCATGCCCCAGCTCTTTAAAAGTTCTTCTTCTGACAACAAAATTTATATTTTTTATATTCTCTCTGAGCCAACCACTTGTATCAAGTGCCTAGAATTTAGCCCCTCTGTCCTCAATCACCAAAATCTCCTTACCTGTCCCACACCTCTCTTGGACTACAGCTTTTGTTTTTATGAGGGTGGCCTTCGTCTTTGTTATGTGACAGAACAAGGTTCTCAGTATGCCCTCTATTATACAGAACCGGCTCAAGAAGTGCTTACTCTTATTGGTACTACTGTTTCGCCTCCTATGCCTACTCTCTTTGGGTATTATCATCAGCTATGGCTTAATACACTCAATGCTAATAAACTTTATATACAGCTTTCTGTTGATGGTGGTCAAAGCTTTAGCGTAACCGTTCCTTCTAGCTTACAAGGTAGTGCTTCGCGTTATATATTTATCTCTAGCGAAAAACTGATGCTGGATGTTTATGAAGTATATGCCTCTATCCAAAACACCCTTCGCATTAGTACATTAGCTGCTCTCGATATCCAACATATTCATTATGATACTGAGCTTCCTGTAGAACTGGAGCTTCTTTTGGAGGGACTACGTCTTTCCTCTAGTTCCTGCTCTCATGCCAATAGCTTAGCTTTAGAAAATGCTCAACTTAAAGTAGCTCTTGCTAACCTTGAAGCTAAAGTAGCTCACCCTTTAGATCAGCCTAGTCGTTCAACTACTGTTCATTCTGCTACTGCAGCTTTTATGGAGGAAATGCCACAATGGGATGTTCCTCCGCTTATCTAAAAGTCTTTTTATCCTTTCTTTTTTTATCTCAACTAAAAAATACGATGAACTAGTCCTTTAAGCTAGCTCATCGTATTTTTTAGTATATTTCTTTTACTCTTTCTTGATTTCAATAATTGTAGGAAGCATCTTTTGATATTTATGTTTTTTTTCTGTCCAATAAATATAAAGGCAACCTATTGCCATACCTATAATACCTACTAATACCATAAGAAGCTCTCCCCACATTAGCTTTAAAAGGTTTGCTAAAAAGTAGCCACCCATTAGCCCCCCAAGAAACCCTAGAAAGGGTATACCATATAAAAGGTACGTGGCTTTTAAAAAGGTAGATTCCTTGAGCTCAAGCTTCACTTCATCCCCTTTTTGTGCCTTTAGTGTGTTAACACACGTCAATGTACAGGTCTTCTTTCCATGGGTCATATCACAAGCATGGCAATCACCACACATATCTTGCCTTTCTATCGTTACAACTGCATAATCACCTTTAATACTTTGTACTTTTCCATAGAGCATAGCTACTCTCCTTATCCTTCATGATCCTTTAAATGTTCTTTAAATAAGCTTTTAATGACAAAAATAACACCTATTATAATTAATAAGATACAGGCACCTTGAAGTACCATGTTTTTAATAACGGGGCTCAACCCAGTAGCTACAATATAGGCCCCTAAACCACCAAAGGCTAATGCCGGAATAGCTGGCCAACTTTGTCTTTCTAAAATCCAAATAAGTAAGAAAGCAATGGCTGTAAAAAGTAATAAAGCGCCTACTGATAAATTAAAGCCACTTATACACATCGGATCTCTTAAAAAGAAATACAATCCCCATAAGGTAAATAAAGAACCTAATATGGATAAAACTTTTTTTTTCTTTACAATATAAGCTATTAAAAGCATTATGCCAGGAATAAACAAAAATCTGGCTAAATAGGTAGATGCCCCTAGCATACGCCCTGTAATAAGCATGACACCATTCGCTCCAAAAAAGCTACCTACTAAGAGAAGAACTAAATCACGACGTCTAATATAACTAATTAAAAATACTAGAGCCAATATTACATTAACAATCTCACTTAAATAAGCCTCTGGTAATAAACCATTAAGTTGCAGTAAAAAAACTACACCTACTAAAATACACATAAGTCCTGTATATAAAATCGCATTTTGCTTGGTTGACATGTTTATTTCCTCCTTTATCTCTGATAGACATCTATATTTCCTGATGTCGTCTCTATACTAAGCTTTGCCTTTGTGGCAGCTCCCATTATGGCTTCAGCTCTTTTTTCATCCTCTCCCTTATAGCTAAAGTCTACATTGCCATCTATGTCACCTGAAGAGACATAAGCTTCTATTTCTCCTTCAAAGTCCTTACTTAAATCAATTTGTACATTTCCTGAACTAGCCTCTATATTTGCATAGCCTGTTAACTGGTTATAAGTAAGCTCTATATTTCCTGAGTTTGTTTCTACTTCACCTTCATCTGTTCCACTTAAATCCTTTACTTCAATGTCTCCTGAGCTACTTGTTAAACTGTAGTTAACGGCTACTAAATGATTAATGGCTATACCACCTGAAGTTGTATTAACTTTTACATCTCCCTCCATGCTCTCTACCTCTATCTCTCCAGAAGATGTTTTTATCTTATGCTTAGCACCTACTACTTTACCTATTTCTATATCTCCAGAGTGTGTTTCTAATGCACCTTCACCTACTAATGTCTCTGCATCAATATCTCCTGAAGAAGTCTGTAAACTATACACCTCCGTTTGAAGCTTATCCATAGAAATATCTCCCGAGGAAGTATTACCTGTTAATTTTTCTAAGTTTTCTATTCCACTCAAAGAAATGTCGCCGGAATTTGTCTTTACTACTAGTTCTCCCCTATAAGTTCTAGGAACACTTATCTCTATACGATATCTTAGACTTGGATGATTCAAAATACCCAAATCATCTCCTCTATCATTTCCCTCTATCACTACACGTTTCTCTGCTTCCTTCACTTCAAATAAACGTTCACTAGCAACCTTTTTATTGTTGAATTGCACAACTTCTAAGAAATCATTATCACTGGTTAAAAAAACAAGGTCTGCCAGGCTAAAATCTAGCTCAATCGTTTGTATTCCTTTTAAGGTGGCTTGTTGCCTTTTAGACTCTAAAAATTCTCCATCTCCATTAAATGCCCACTCCCAGCCCTCAATGTTTATATCAAAATGCCTCTCTTCTTGGCTTTGGGTATTATTTTTACCTACTAGAGTGAGTACAGTAACTAAGATCACTAACACACCCATTAAAAGAATGAGTTCTATAAATTGTATTATTCTTATTTTTTTCATCGCTTTACTCCCTCATGTTGGATAAACTGAAAATCAAGCGAATAATTTGTTGGACAACTGCCCCAATAATAAAGATAATCCAAGAGAACGCCCAAATGTGAAAAACAAAACTAGAAAGCAAATAAATAATAACGGTAAGGGTCCACATAATAGAACTAACCGAATTATAAAGTTCTTTCTTATATTTACTTCCTTCCTTCCACTCCTTGAAGTCTTCTACTAAGGTATCATCTGATTTTTTATAGGGTGGTTGCGTCATAAAATGGTAAATAAGTAGGCAAGTAGGCAGAGTAGCTATCACCAAAAAAAGAATAACCGCTAATACATCATCCATATTCAATAGTTCTGCACAAACTATTAATACAATAATACTCAAAACATAAAGTCCTACAGAGCTGGAAACCACTAAGGCCGTCTTTTTTCGAGCCATCACTTCTTTTTCTTGATTTAAGGGGTCATTTTGCTTTAGTCCTTTGATTAATTCATCCACATCTCCAATTCCAGCTACTACACTATTATAGGCTTCCTCCGGTGTACGTCCACTGGCCACTAAATCATTATATTTTTCTGCTAGATTGCTTACAAGCTCTTCTTGTAACTCAAAAGCCTTTTTAGTCTTTGGTGCTTCTTCAAAAAGACTTTCTACACTACTCCTTAATTTACTCTCCATCATTTTTCCTCCCCAATAAGATCAATTTATTGCTCACTCTTTAAAATCAACTAAATTAATTTATCAATAAGCCGTTTTGCTTCATCCCAATCCCTCTTATTATTTTCATAGGCCTTGCGTCCTTGAGGTGTGATGGTATAGTAACGTCTCCTCGCACCTGTTGTCTCATCTCCCCAATAAGATAAGATATAGCCTGCTTGCTCTAGGCGCCTAAAGGCACTGTATAAAGTTGCTTCTTTAAGCTCATATTGATTTTCTGTTTTATCTTGTATTGCCTTATTAATCTCGTAACCATAGCTATCCCTTGTCATTAGGTGAGCCAAAATAATAGTCTCTGTATGCCCTCTTATTAAATCCGATGTTATAGACATAGCTCCCTCTCTTTCGTGTATAAATGAATAAATGATATAATTATTGGTTATATACCTCATGTGATGAAGTATTACATTACTATAATATTAAAATATACCTCACCTGTCAAGGTATATTTTAATATTAAGCAAGAAAGACACTGTTTTTGTCCAGTGTCTTTCTAAAGCTTTATTTTGCCTTTTAAGTGGCATTCTTTGGGTGCTTTAAGATGTATGACGTTTTTTATTATGTACTTAAACTACCTTACTATAAGTTTGGAGAAAAGTCTTTTTATCTATAATATCCATGTCTTTATTATCTTCTTGGGATATAATGAGATAATCCTGTGGCTTGCCATAAATATAGCGTAGCCTATCCCACCAAGGAAAGAGCTTAACACTTTTTACTAAAGGCTTTGCATAAAAATAGCTATTGCCTTCAGCCACACAACTATAAATATAGTCCTTTAGTCTTAAGGTTACTTGGCCTCCTTTATTACGTATGGTAGGAAAATAATTAAACTCCAGTTCACATAGGCCATCTATTTTCTTATAATTTCTTTGAAACTTTTCTTTATCAATAGGACGAATCTCCCCTTTTTTCCCAATCAATAGGTAAAGCCCCTCCTCTACCTGTACATTAATATCCCCCTCTATGGTTCGTATACATAGGGTAGAACCTACTAAGGTTATATCACATAGTGGAACCATTCCTAAAACAACAGGATTTTTCCTATAGAGCATAAAATCCTCCTTGTTTAAAGAGTACTCTAATGCATCTATTACATCAAAGGATTTGTAGTACTTGGTTAAGCGCCTTAAGAAAAATTCGTCTGCATTTAAGTGGGCATTATTCCTATTAAAATCTCTGACATTAATGAATCCTCCCGCTTTATCAATATGCCCTCCACCTGAGCCTATATTCTGGCATAAATAGCTGGCTAGCTCATTGGCCATAACTTCCTTTACACAACTTCGCACTGAAAATTTAATACCATGAATGGTTTCATTGTACACAAGACAGACATTCACACTATCCACTTGAATGGCTAAATCACTTATAAAGCCTAGTATATTGGGGTCGCACTCCTTTGCTTTTACTACTACAAATCGATTCCTTAAATTATAAGAATGTCTAATGAGTGCCATACCTGCTATCTCCAACTCTGACAAAGTTAGAACAGCATTTTTAAGTCGTCTAATGAGCGCCTCATCCACCTTTAATTCGTCTCGCATATCCTTATCTAAAGGGTGTCTAACTTCTGAAAAACCTGCACTATCCGTAAAAAGTCCATAATATAAAGCGGTAGCTACATTAGGCCATCTATTGACATCCACCCCTTGTTCCATAAGCATATTCCACACAACCGTACAGGCACTGGCTAAACCTACTTGTATACGTTTCCTATCTAAGTCTTTGATCTCTTGTTCATGATGGTCCACCACAACCACCTCAGGTGCTTCAAAATGAGTCACATTACTTGCTCCATATTGACAGTCTACAGTTATTAATAACTGGGGTATTTCAACGGTTTTCACATATTCCAGTGGAATATCTAATTCTTCCACAATAAGGCGAACATTGGGCTTTGTAATCGTCAAATGACCACTATATATTAGCCTTACTTTTCTCCCTCGCTCTTTAAAATAATAATACAAAGCATAACCTGCTCCAATAGTATCCGGATCCGGATTGTCATGACATTGAATAACAATATCTTGGTATTCATTTAATTCAGATAATTTCATCCTAACCCCCCCATTGCTCTTCTACTTATATCTATATACTTTTAGGTTATAGATATACCAGTTTATACATTTATTGATTTCTACATCTCCACTCTCTACATATTATACATCAAACTTATCTACAAAATATCTCTTTAAAGTTATTTTTTATGTTTTTATTTACTTTTATATTCACAATTGATTATAATAAATATTGTATTTTTATATTTTTACATAAAATTTAATAGTTTGACAGTTAGGAGATTGTGCATGTCCGAATATACTGCTTCACTTACTTTGCAAGAAATTCTAGATGCAAGAGAACGTATAAAAAATACTTGTATCTTTACTAAACTTATTCGAAGTCGTGACTTGAGTAAAGAATTTAATAATGATATTTATTTAAAACCAGAAAATCTTCAATTAACGGGTGCCTTTAAATTAAGAGGTGCTCTTAATAAAATAAGCAAGCTTTCCGAGGAAGAGAAGGCCCATGGTCTTATTGCCTCTTCTGCTGGTAACCATGCCCAAGGTGTAGCCTTTTCTGGTCAAGCACTGGGTATTGACGTCACCATTGTGATGCCTAAAACAACACCCCTTATTAAAATTCAAGCCACTAAAAACCTAGGGGCTCATGTGGTTCTAGCTGGTGATATATATGATGAAGCCTATGAAGAAGCCCGTCGCCTAGAAAAAGCCAAAGGCTATACTTTTATTCATCCCTTTGATGACGTGGATGTTATGGCTGGTCAAGGTACCATTGCCCTTGAAATTTTAGAGGAGCTCCCTAATACAGATATTATTCTTGTCCCTGTAGGTGGCGGTGGCCTTATTAGTGGGATTGCTGTAGCTGCCAAGGCACTTAATCCTAACATTCAAATTATTGGTGTAGAGTCTAAAGGGGCACAATCCATGAAGCTTTCTTTAGATTCAGGTAGTATTGTAAGTCTTCCATCTGTAGATACCATTGCAGATGGTGCAGCTGTTAGAACACCTGGTACTCTTACTTTTGATTTAATTAAACAGTATGTGGATGGCATTATTACCTTAAATGACCATAACCTTATTGAAGCCATCTTTCTATTGGTTGAAAAACATAAGCTTGTAGCTGAAGCAACAGGTGCCCTTTCTGTAGCCGCTCTCAAAAAGCTGAATGTACAAAATAAAAAGGTGGTTTCCATTATTAGTGGTGGGAATATTGATGTCCTAACTATGTCCTCCCTCCTTAACCATGGTCTTTATTCAAGAGGTCGCCTTTTCTGCTTCTCCGTTAAGCTCAAGGATACACCCGGTCAATTAGTAAAAATAGCTGAGATTCTTGCCAACGTAGGGGCCAACGTAGTTAAGCTGGATCATAACCAATTTAAAGCCCTCGATCGTCTCAAGCATGTTGCCTTAGAAGTCACTGTAGAAACCAATGGCCATGAACATATCCAAGAAGTGATTAAAACCTTAGAAAAAGAGGGTTACACTGTAGATATTATTTATTAGCTTTTAAGATCTCTAGATACAAAAAAACGCCTAACCTGTCCTCTCACCCATCGGAGGACACATTAGGCGTTTTTTAGGCGTTTTTTAGGCCTTTTTTAGGCCTTTTTTTAAGTCCTTTCTAATGAAAAGCTTTTAATCTATATCAATTTTCAAAGCCACAGGACAATGATCTGAGCCTAATATTTGTGAATGAATCTCTGCCCCTAAAAGCTTATTTTCTAAACGCTTAGAAACAATAAAATAGTCAATACGCCATCCTGCATTGTTGGCTCTTGCTTTAAAACGATAAGACCACCAACTATAAGCGCCTTCTTGCTCAGGATAGAAATATCTAAAGGTATCTATAAAACCTGCTTCTAACAGCTCTTTAAATTTTCCTCGCTCTTCTTTGCTATAACCTGCATTTTGCTCATTGCTCTTAGGATTTTTTAAATCAATGGGTTGATGAGCTACATTCAAGTCCCCACATAAAATAACAGGTTTTACTTCATCTAACTTCTTTAAATAAGCCCTGAAGTCATCTTCCCATTCCATACGGTAGTTAAGACGGGCTAATTCACTTTGAGAATTGGGAGTATATACTGTTACCATATAAAACTGCTCAAATTCTAAAGTAATCACTCGTCCTTCCGTATCATGATGAGGAATCCCTAGCCCATACTGTACTTTTAAAGGTTCTTTTTTGCTAAAAATAGCTGTTCCTGAATAACCTTTTTTTTCTGCATAATTAAAGTACTGAAAATACCCCGGGAGCTCCAGTTGGATTTGCCCTTCTTGCAATTTGATTTCTTGTAAGCAGACAATATCCGCATCACTTTCTTTAAAATAGTCTAAAAAACCCTTGGTGATACAAGCTCTTAGGCCATTAACATTCCAGGATATACATTTCATACTTTTTCTCCTTTACCTTTGAAATTTATTTACAAACATCTACCCATGTTCCCCCTGTTAACTCTTCTAATTCTCCTGGTGTCATCTCGACTGCCGTATGGTTCCCTCCTGCTGCTGGATAGACGCTATCAAACTCTTTTAAGCTCTCATCCAGATAAACCGCTACCTCTTCAGGGAGTCCAAAAGGACAGACACCTCCTACAGGATGACCTGTCTTCTCAAGGGTCTCCTCAAAACTCATCATCTTAGCCTTGGTGCCAAAAGTGGCCTTATATTTGCCATTGTCAATCTTTGCCGTTCCTCTTGCAACAACCACCAAGCTTTCCTCTTTACCATTAAAGGCTAATGTCTTAGCAATCCGGGCTTCTTCTATGCCTAAAGCTTTAGCTGCCAAAGGAACTGTGGCACTGCTTTCATCTAAAAAGATAATCTGCTTCTTTATATTTTTTTCTTTAAAAAAGTTCTCAACCTCACATACACCCATTTTCTTATCCTCTTTCTTTAGTTCCCCATTTGCTTAACGAGAAGCTCTTCTTTTTGATTTTTAATTTGTTCAAGTTCATGACTTAAACTATTTTTCTTTTCATTGAGCTTATGAAGGGCATTCTCGACCCTATTAATAAGCTCAGCCACTCTGTCTCTATCACTGGCTATTTTACTCCGTACATTCAGGTCTGTAAAGATGTTATCAAACCAAAAATCAACGACCCTAGTGCCAGTATCTATTCCAAAGGAGCCTTCTAGATAGATATTCTCTACATCTTTTAGTTCTCTTGTAAACCGAGCCAGTTGGTTCTGTAATTGATTAATAGCTTCTTGGGCACTATCGATTTTATCATATTTAGCCATATGGGATAAGATCCCTCCCTTGGCAAAGGCATCGTAGGTAGCCCAATTATGGGCACTATCCAATAAGCTTTCTGCTGTTTCCCCTATACGCCTTGCCGCTTTTCCTTCAGCAAGGGCTTCATTTATCTCAAAGATTTGTTTTCCTAATTCATTTTCTTTTTTCTCAAAAGCATCATAGGTTGCGTAAAATGGAGAATCCTTATCTAGACTTAACCTTGCTTCTCGACATTTTAGTTCTTCATTATATTGTTCTTCATCATTCCTTATTAAAGCTATTCTTTCTTGGAGCTGGGCTACATCTTCTCTTACATCCTTTACATACTGAACCTTTTGGTCATAAGCCCATTTGGCTTCAAGCATTTCTTGTTGCTCCTTGGCCAGCTTATCCTCATATTTACTTATTAATTTAAAAAGTAAGGCACTAAAGCTCTCTTTTTGTAAGACTTCTACATCCTTGCTCTCCTTTTGTAACTTATGTAAAAAGGCTTCCTCTTCTCGGCGAGCCTCTTCTAGCTGCACCTTGGCCCTTTCTAGGCGTTCCTGGAGTGCTTTCTTATTTTTTATCTCTTGCCTTATTTCATTTAACTTTTCGTTATCCATCCTATTCTCCCCCTCTTTAGTACGAATCATAATAAATGAACTTCTTAGTTCTAAAGGAACTGAAGGAGCTCTTTAAAGGTCTTTATTTTATAATCATAAGTGGTTACCTTACCAAACCCGTAGCTAGCATAGACAAAAGGAATACCTGCTATTCTTGCACTCTCTTGATCCTTTTGGGTATCCCCTACATAAACAGGGGCCTCTAGATGATTGCGTGCTATAACCTTTAAAATGTTCTCAGCCTTTGTTAACCCTGTACTCTCTGCATCTTGAATATCTACAAAATATTTCTCTAGTTGATGGTAGCTTAAAAAACCCTCTATATAGCCACATTGACAATTACTTACAATTAAGAGCTTATACTTTTTAGAAAGCTGCTTTAAGGTTTCTTCCAGTTCCTCATAAAGCACACCTCCCCTTTCCTTGAGATAGCGACACTCTTCTCGACTACACACCCTCATGATTTCTTGTCTTTTTTCTTCAGCTATATTTCCAAAAAAACGACGTGCAATCTCAGGCAGCTGAGTCCCCATAACAGACATAACCTGTTCTCTCGTCAATTGTATTTGAATTTCAGGATACTTTTTAAGGGCTACATTCCAAGAAGCCACTATTCCATCTACTGAATCCCATAATGTACCATCTAAATCAAATATTAAACTGTCTATTTGCATCTCATTGTCTCCTAACTGCTTGCCAAGTGCTTATAATAACTTGCTGTTAATTGCTTTTTCACTCTATTATACCAAAAAAAACTTTCTTCATACACACCTCTTTATTATAAGTAACTTAGCCCCCATTATCCTCTTATAGTGATTAAGAGTAGTACTATTTCATCTAATCCTTAGGCTGATTCGCAATAACTCGGCACTTTAACCCTGTGGCTTCTGGGTCCTCTAACCACATGGTTAACATTTTACAAGGCTTATTCACATCAATTTCTCCAAGATTATGTAAATTTTCTATCACATAAATTCCCTGTTTTTCACACCGCTTATCTACTTCCACATGTTCCTTGCCCTTACGCAAATCTGGAGCATCTAGTCCAATAAAGGCAATCTTTTCATCTATGAGCTCCTCTATAAGCTCCCAGGAAAAACTTATAGGCTCCTTAAAATAGCGATTGCTTCCATAAGGAAAGCGTTCTATAAGGCCTGTTCTAAAAAGTACAAAATCTCCAGGCTTTATATAATCTAAGTCAATATCCTCACTGGTAATTTCTCGGCCTACGATTTCACTTACATCAAAAAGGATTCCTCTTCGCTGGGTATACTCTATAGGAATACTTTTGGATTCATAAATATCTACATGTGTTCCCACATGTCCCATGACACTTTCTTTTTTCGGCTGTAATTCTGCCCATTTATAAACTTTATTGGTCTTTTTAATTTGTAATGTCAAATCAATATACTTCATCTGCGTTCCCTTATCTTTATCCTTAAGATTCTTTTTTACTTTCTA
>JAEYNQ010000306.1 GCA_023412455.1 Bacillota bacterium | reverse complement strand
GCCTAAAAGTTACTATGTAGATATTTTTCAGAAGCAGGAAGCAGGAGATTACATAGCCTTGTGTGAAGATTCAGGATGGGAGTATCTAAAAGCTATAGGTTCTATGCGTGTATTTAAACAAAAAGAAGGCTATGAAGCTATTCCTATTCAGACGGATGAGGAGATTGAAGCTAAAATAGTATCTAAAGCCTTTTTGAATAAGGAATTATTACCTTATTGCCTTTGGCTTCCATTGTTATTCGTACAATTTATAGGTCAGTTTATGGACTTTGATTATAGGAGGTTACTAAGCTACTGTGAGAGTATGCTACTTTTTTTAGTTCCTTTAGTCATGCTTTATTTAGGTGTAGTAGTTGCCACTTGGCTGATTTATAGAGGGCAGGTTAGAAGAGCCAAAGAGCAGCAAGACTGCTTAAAAAGTCCTTCTATAAGAGGGGCCAGAGTAAGAGGGTACCTTTCTTATGGTTATATAGGACTACTAATCTTTATGTTATTAGTAAGTTATATAGGAGATTTTGCAAATGAACCATACATTATACTAGCTAGTGTGATGCCACTTGTAGTGTTATTTATCGGTACTTATTGTATAGGGCAAGGGAAGAGGAAGAAAAAAATAGGTATTCTTCTTTTAGCAGGAAGTCTAGTCCTATGGCCTATTTTAACTATAGGGCTCATACGTAGTGGTGATAAATCTAAAAACAATAGTGAGATTCAAAGAGAGGCAGCTTCCTACCCGGTTTTAACTTTAGAAGCTGTAAATGGTAAAAAGGCACAAGGGGATTTGGTGGTAAGACTAGAGAAGGGACACTCCTTTTTTGTTAAGCAGTCTTATCATTACATAGAAGGAGTCCGCCATGAAGAATTGGCTATACCTAGAATACAAACCCAGTATATTGAAGCACGTACTTTCTTTATAGCGGAGGTTATTTTTGAGGATATGTTTAAACAGATAGAAGACAAAAATTTAAAGGCTATGGATGAAAGTCTTTATGATGCAGAAGAAGTATACTATTGTGAGGCTAGGGAATGCCTTCTTCTCAAAAAAGGTAGAGTCATTATACAGGTAGAAGGATTTGAAGAGGAAGAGGACTGTTTAAATGAAAAAAGTCAGCTAGCTATTAAAAAGCTGCTGACTAACTCATACTCTTTTATAAGACAATAATTGGTAATGCTTAAGACTTATATTTATCTTAAACAAGGAAATAATAAATCTTGTAAAACCATATTGAATGTAGGAGGGAAGGTATCATGAAAAAGTATACTCACCGAAGCATTCTTAACCGTAGTATAAGCTATGAATCATCAGAAGGAGCTTATCCGCCAAAACGGTAACGAGGTTTTATCACTCATGCAAGACTCACTTCACTCTATACGCCCATATAGTGTGAAGTGAGTTTTAATTTGTGACCTCAAAAAGGTGTTTCCAATAGCGCCGTGGCATAAAAGAGCGGCGTTGCTTTTCATTTAATCGCTCAGGAATAGTGGTAGCTTTATAATAAGTTGTAAAGAGGTTTTCGAATTCATCCTTTTTAGAAGTAGCCAAGAGTCTTTCTGCTTCTTCTAAAGAGAAGTCTTTTAAGTAAGTTTCTATTTTATTGTGAATAATAGCTGCTTCTCTTTTTAAATCATGGATGATAAAGTATTGGTCACTAAAACGCTGTTGAAAGTGGTCCAGTATAAGGGGAAGAATGTTATAATCGGGTTCAATTTGGGCATAAAAGACGTTAGGATAAACCTCCCTAAAACGCACAAAGCCTGTCATACGATGGGCTTCATGGGTTACTCTTCTTGTAAGAAGCTCCACTTGATGAATAATAGGATTATTTTTTGCCAGGTTAATACTGGCAGAATACTTATAGCAAAGGCGTACATAGTCTAGAATAAGATTTTCTACATGGGGTAAATCACTGAGATAAAGATGATAAACGGCGGTTAAAGTTTCTAGTGAAAGTTTAGTCAGGAGGCTGGTATAAACCCGATCTGCCTTTTCTTCTTCTGTAGAAATAGTGATGACCTCCTGGATTAAACTAGGTACATAGTCTCCCTTTTTATAAATGCAAAGGGAAGCTTTTTCTGTATAAGTATAAAAAAGAGTAGTGAGGAGGCCTTCAAAGCTCCCATCATAAATATAGTCTTTCATGGAAGACTCCTTTCATTAAATGATCCCTCTTAAGAGGCGCTACATTTCACCTGTTAAAGCAGTTAAGCCATCCTCTATAAGGAGTAAGGGTTTAGGAGAGGGAGCAAGCTTAAAGCTGTTTTGAAAAGAAGGTGTCAATAAGCTGAGTTGTTCGTAGGACTTAATGAGCCCAGTGGAAAGTGAGGTGGGCATCAAGACCTGACGAATCTTCTCCTCATCTAAGTCTACACTGCCATAATATTTGGTGTTACAGGTAATAAAATATTGGGCCCGTTTTAGAACAATACCTAATTTTTTTAAGTCACTATAGCCAAGAGGAGCAACACGGCGGCTGCTCATGATTTTTTGAGCACTACGTACCCCGATGCCAGGCACACGAAGCAGCAGAGCATAGGGGGCTTTGTTAATCTCTATGGGAAACTCCTCTAGATGGTTAAGGGCCCAAGAGGTTTTAGGGTCAAAGTGGACATCTAGGTCAGGATGGGCTTCGTCTAAAAGCTCATTGGCTCTAAAACCATAAAAACGAAGAAGCCAGTCGCTTTGATAGAGACGATGTTCTCTAAGGGTAGGGGGATTTTCTATAGCTGGTAGGTCCTTCCCTTTATTGACAGGAACATAGGCAGAATAGTAGACCCTTTTAAGCTGATATTTATCATAAAGCTTTTGGGTAAGGGTAAGAATATTGAGGTCACTATCTGGTGTGGCACCGATAATAAGCTGGGTACTTTGACCACCAGGGACAAAGAGAGGGGCTTTACGGGATTTTTTCCACTCTTCTTGATGACTTATGATGTGATTACTGATATTTTTCATAGGGGTAAAGATTTCTTCTTTTTTCTTATCAGGGGCCAGGAGCTTTAAGGAAGAGGCGGAGGGGAGCTCAATATTGACACTCATACGGTCAGCATAGAGGCCTGCTTCGTGAATCAGCTGTTCATCTGCGCCAGGGATCGCCTTAAGGTGAATATAGCCTCTAAAACCATGCTCTTGTCTAAGCTTTTTTACAATAGCTGTTAGCATTTCCATCGTATAATTAGGACTTTTTAAAATAGCGGAGCTTAAGAAAAGGCCTTCGATATAGTTACGACGATAAAAATTAATCGTTAAATCCACCACTTCCTCCACAGAAAAGGCGGCACGACGTACATCATTGGATTTACGGTTAATGCAATAGGCACAATCGTATTGGCAGTAATTTGTGAGGAGGATTTTAAGAAGAGAAACGCATCGCCCATCAGGTGTAAAGCTATGACAGATACCTCCAGCAGCTGTGGAACCTAGAGCGCCTTCTTTAGAAGGGCGACGAGAGCCTGAAGAAGAACAAGAAACATCATATTTGGCAGCATCGGATAAAATCTCTAATTTTGTTGTAACATCCATTTTTTCACCTTCTCTTATTTTTCGAACATATGTTCTATTATAGTATAAGCTTTAGAGAAATACAATATACTCTTTTGACCCATTAGGCATAAAACCATAAGAAAAGTATTTGGAAATAAGTGCGAATAATTCATTGGAGCTATTGGAATAATAATCCCTATAAAGTGGCAAAAAAGAGAGAAAAGAATAATTAAGCACACATCGCTTACTAGAAAAGAGGAGAATAAGATGAAATCGAGAGTTCAAAAGTTAGGGATAGCATTTCTAGGTTTAGTAATGTTACTCCCACAAGTAGGCTTTGCTAGTACAATCAAGTCTAACACATCAAGGACCTATAGTAATCAACCCAAGATCTTAAGAAGCATTCAAGTGACACCAGAACAGCTGAGGCTTCCACAAGGAACCAGTGAAGAGAAGTTTAGAGAGCAAATTAAGGTTGTAGCTTATTATAAAGGAGAAAATCAACCTGTACAGATTCAAAACTATAAGACCAATTATGGAAGTATTAAGGAGCAATTAGGTACCCATAGAGTAGCTATCGGTTATGTGGACAATGGTTGTAAAGCTAGAACAAATCTGTGTGTCATTATTGAGGAGGCTCCACAACCTTCTCAAACACCTAGCCCTACACCTACACCAGGACAAGGGATTATTAACTTTCCCTATGTAGGAGGGTATGAAGATGGGACTTTTAGACCAGACCAAGCTGCTACACGAGAAGAAGTAGCATCAATGTTAGCCCGTCTTATTAGCAATGCGAATGTTCCTAGAACACCCAATGTTTACTCTGATTTAAATCCACAACGTTATAGCACAGATAATATTAATTATGTTACGAAGCTAGGCTTATTTAAGCCCAATGTAGATGGGACCTTTAAGCCCTTTGAACCAGTGAGTCAGCGAGAAGTTCGAAAGATAGTTGCTAATTTAACACCTTATGTTAAAGGAGAATCAGCAGAGTTTAACAAGCTCACCGACTCCGATAAACCAGTAACACGTGCCCAAATGGTAGTCATCTTAAATCAACTTTTTAGTCGTGTTTGCCAAAACAAAGACATTATTAATCCCTATAGAGATTTGCCAGAAAACTATTGGGCTTATAATGCCATTTTATGTGCTAGCGTAAAGAATGAACAGCCAGCTATACAGCCACGTCAATAAATAAAAAAGGATAGCTGTAAAAAAAGAGATACGGTCTCTTACTTTTACAGCTATCCTTTTTTAGGGGTGAAAAATTAGCAGAGCATAAGGCTAACTTCACGAATGACTTTACATGCTACAGCCGTAGAAACGCCACTTGTATCATAATGAGGAGAGAGCTCTACAACATCAGCACCTACAAAGTTTAAGTCTTTGATCTGCTTAAAGGCATCCATTAATTCTTTAAAGGTAAGACCACCAGGCTCAGGGGTACCCGTACCTGGGAAAATAGAAGGATCTAGCACATCTAAGTCTACAGTGAGATAGACAGGCTTATCCTTTAAGAGAGGTACAATCTGACCTAAGCTCCCTGTGTCAAAAGGATGAAGGTGAGTATGTGTTTTAGCCCAATCAAATTCCTCCCGGGTACCTGAGCGAATGCCAAATTGATATATTTTACCATCGCCTAATAAATCCCAAGCTCTTCTGAGAACAGTGGCATGAGAGAGTTTTTCTCCTAAATAATCCTCTCTTAAATCGGTGTGAGCATCAAAGTGAAGGATATGAAGGTCAGGATACTGAGTATAAAGCTCAGTAATAATTGGAAGACTGATAAGATGTTCTCCACCTATGAATAAAGGTTTCTTGTGATCTGCAAGTATTTGTTTAGCCACATTTTGAATGGTACTAAGGGCCTTTAAGGGGTTGCCAAAAGGTAAATCCACATCCCCTAGGTCACAGAATGAATAATCCTCTAAATCTAAATCGAGATAAGGAGAATAGGTTTCAAGACCATAAGAGTCAAGGCGAATTTG
Organism: Bacillota bacterium; assembly: GCA_023412455.1. GTDB lineage: Bacteria > Bacillota > Clostridia > Lachnospirales > Cellulosilyticaceae > Sporanaerobium. The sequence continues at coordinate 258 of JAEYNQ010000306.1, read as the reverse complement.
ATTAGGGGCAAAGCGTGTGCCAGGTCTAAAACTAGTCGTCCCATCAAAAGGAGCTCCTGCTAAAATAATTGGGGCCTCATCATAAGAGGCATTAAAACCTATGAAGGTGTGAGTTTGATATGTATTATCCATTTTCTAATTCATCCTTTACATAAGTAGGAAGCATAAAGGCTCCTACATGAAGCTGTGTATTATAATATTTAGTAGCAAGACCAAGTCCTTCCCAGTAGGAAGCTTTTAAATCCTTAATGGGGTCTA
>JAEYNQ010000299.1 GCA_023412455.1 Bacillota bacterium | reverse complement strand
CAAATCTCAATCCCTATACCATAGCGATTGCCTTCCTCCGTTCCCGCATGAAAAGCCATTTCCGTTACAGGGATGGCTTGAATCATTTCTTTTTCATCTACAGCAATATGCCAAGAGGTACTACTTGCATTCGTTGGATTACTCAAAAAGTCTCTTTCATTACGTGCCGTACTCTTTGGGTTGGCTGTATTATGCACAACAATGTATTTGATTTTTCGGGTTATAACAGGTCTTTTCACTTCATCTTCTAATGTGTCCACTCGAAAAGGGATACCTGTTGCTTCTTCTACTTCTTCTGCTACTAAAGGCTTTTGGCTAGGCTCAATTAAAAGTCCTATAATTCCTGCAAAAACAAATAAAACCATACACGTTGCTAACACCCTACTCCCATTAGCTTTGTTCTTTCTTCTCTTTTTCACTTGAATCCCCTGTAAATCCTTCGGTGTGCCTATTGATTAGATAAACCTATTTGTTATTACTTATATTTTCGCATTATACTACATATTTCTCAGAAAATCTATAAATACCCCTTCATAAAAACAATCTTTGACTAGGACCTCCTTTTAGGGACTCTAACCAAAGATTGCAGGGTTTTATTTTCTGAAGCGATAATAGTAGGGCGGTGTGTCATTGCTAATGACTTCAAAGCTATAGCCTTGTTCCTTATAAAAGCTCTGATTAAGCCTCCCTGCACTTCCCCAGGGAAACGAATCACCTTAATGTCCATTTCTTTATCTAATACATTATTAATGGTTAAGAGTGTCTTTTCCATTTCATTAATAAATCCCGCTGGGCTATTATAGATGGTTCTAAAATTATGGCTATACGTATGAAGCCCTATGCCATGTCCCTCTTCATAGATACGTTTTAAAATAGCTTCTCTATCGGAAGAGGCGACGGAAAATCTGCCCCTAGACTAGTGCAAAAAAGCGGTCAAGGAGGATTTCTCCATGAACTGAGGGGCTTTTGCAACTGTTTTTATCATACTCTATTCAGTGGCTTTTTCTTTGTCTTTTGTGATGGGCTGCTCTCCTCTGAATGAGTTGATTTTTAACCACCCCTTCAACTACAAAATGCTTACCCCTGTTTGGCAACATGTTACCACTGCTTCTGATTTTCAATTCGCTGTAGGATAAAAATACCCATACAACAGCTAAGAAGAATTTTGAGGGCATTTTGACGACTGTTCCTATCTGCAAGTATTTCGAACAATTCAGTACATATTCAGAACAAATTAAGTTGAGCCCCCTATTGATTTTGGTGCTGGATAAAGAGAGGTGGTCATTTACTGACAACTGTGGCTTTATTAACATTCCTCATTAAGTATGGTTCATAGTGAATTTACTTTACTCAACCTCTTGATTCAGTTCGTTCTTCTACTCAAATTTGAATATTTCTATAAATTTAAAACCTTTTAAATTATTTGTTTCAACGCTTTCCTTAAAGACATCATTTACAAATACTTCTGTAGTCTTAACTCTATTATTTAAGTATATCTTAAAGATTGGTTCATCTTTAGCAGTATCTTTAAATGCATATTTCTCTAATCCAACAACAAGCCCTGATGGCAATTTTCTAAATATAGAACGCTCATAATCAATAGCATCAATTATTTTTAGTATATTAACTAAATAATACGTTTTTTCTGTTTCGTAATCAAATACAGGCAAAAACTCCATATTTGGCTCAAACTTTAAGAGTGCTTCTTTTGCTGATTCGCTAATTAGTGGTGTCTCAGAATACCCAAAAAAATGCGGATTATCACCCTCAAGCTCATTACTTGATGCTTTTATCTCTAGAATATTCCATCCTTTCACTCTTATGCCTTTGTCAATCCCAGATTCAATTTTTTTACTGTCTCGGTCAAAATCCCTTAAATTAAATACTTTAAAATCATCAGGACAAGTCATCAATTTCCATATTTTCATATGTAATCACCCCAGTCTAATTATTATAATGTATTAACATAGATTTTTAAAGTTAGCATATTGCTTAGTAAATAACGCCACATACAAATTATTGTTAATATCACTACTATTTGTATAAGTACTTACAAAAGTACAAATTTCAATTATATGTAATGTTAACTCTGGTGAGAAGTGATTGCAAGTAAATTTCGGGAAAGAGACAAGACAAAAAACAGAGAAGAAAAAATTTATAGTTTTATTCTTCTCTGACTAATATTTATTTTGATATACTGTTTTTTACTAAGATTTTTGGGAAGTAATTTTCCCCCTAAAACCCCCGACTGTGTCCCAGTTTCCCACAAATAAAAAAGCCTACCAAGGAGGGGTTCACCGTGAACTGAGGGTTCTGTTTCGTTCAAACTTTTCTTGTTTAATCTTCAGACTCATTCACTATCAGAATTCTATCCCGAAGTATCTTGCCCCTGTTTGGCAATGTGTTACCACTGTTTCCGATTTTAAATGGACTGTAGGGTACGAATACCTTTGCCAAGACTGAAAAGGATTTTGAGGACAATTTGGTGGCTGTTCTTTTATACGCTTATTTTAAACAAATCCTCACATATTCCAATCAAATTGATCTGAACCCCTCTATTGATTTTGGTGCTGCATAAAGAGAGGTGGTTGCAAGGTGGTCATTACTGATACCTGTGGCTTTTATATGTTTAGAAGTAACTCTTTTGCTCGGCTAACTTCATAATCAAGAATATCATTATCTGATTTATAAGATGCCACACGTTCAAGATATGGTTTCGCTTCTGCCTTTTTCCCCATAAAGCATAGAAGCTCTCCATAACAACAGAATGCTTTAATTAAAGTTATTGTATCATTATCGTTTTCAGCAAGCTGAATTGCGTTTTTTAAGCAATCCCTACCTTTTTCAGTTTTACCAAAATCTAAATACTTTAAAGCCTTATTAAATTCATTTTGTGCTTGCATTTTAATTCCTCCTGTACATTTTTCCGTTTCGGCTACTTTTTGGAATATTATATTTTTTCATCATTTCTTTAATTTGCTTTTTAAAATCCTTAACAGTGAAGTTTGGGTTTTCCTTAATCCATTTATTCCAATCATTATTCCATCCATCCTCATGTATTTTAGCATGTTCAGCATGTGATATCCTAGATATTCTTTGATCTAAAAATCTCTTAGGATCTTTTACCCCATTATTTTTTAATTGATTGATAAAATTTTGGTTTTTAAGTAACGCTTGAGGTCCTAAGTGATGCTCTCTCATTGATGATGATCATATCTTGATCTCCACTCAGTAGTTGTTCTACTCATCCACTAGCAGTTTGCCCTGTTCCAATTCTAGAACTACATGTAACCTTACTTACTCCCGTATATTTGCCATATATAGTCATTTGAAATCATTACTCGAGTGGGTCAATACATACTAGGATGCGAGGCTTAAGTTCAGCCGGTCTTTATCTTTTGATGTGTCCTAAACCATTAACTCCTCAACAGATACAAGCTAAGTTAATCTTAAAAAATTTATTACTCCTAATTTAACTTTTCCCTTTGGTTTTGAATACCCTCAAAAAAACTCTCCCAGTGTCCTATAATAAGACGTGGACATTCTTTTTCTGTAAAATCCTTATGAGTTTTAATAACTTCGGGTTTTAAGTGGTAAATCTTCATTAAATAAGCAATGAGCTTTTGGGCATTTTCTTCAGCCTTTTTGTAGTCTCCTGATTCACAAATCTCAATCCCTATACCATAGCGATTGCCTTCCTCCGTTCCCGCATGAAAAGCCATTTCC
>JAEYNQ010000249.1 GCA_023412455.1 Bacillota bacterium | reverse complement strand
TAAAAATGATTTCATTGCCTTGCTTAATTTCATTAGAAAGTCCCCCTTTTTTTAACATGTTTAATTATTATTTTGTAATGCCATTAAATCAACTGGTCATTTTGACTATTTGATTTAACATTTTACTTACTTTTTGCTCCCTATAATGTTTATGTATACCCATGATGTCCTATTTTATTGCATTAGAGCCGTTTAGTAATAGTGTACAACGAACCTTTTGGTACCCTTATCGGAAACCTTATCGGTATCGTTTCCAAGTCCATTCTATAATAAACTTTTTTAAAAGTCAACTATATTTCATCATTTTTTAATAATTCTTTTATATATTTTTTCTATTGTTTTAGCTACTTTTATCCTTCTATAAATATTTCTCATTTTATTCCTCTCTTTTCTAATCTATTCCTAATCTATCCTAAATTTTTTCCCTTTCTTTTCCCTCTCATTAGGAGGTCGGAGACAAAAAAATTACCTACCGTTAATCAAGCTTTGACGGTAGGTAATTCTTTTGCTTTATCTTTATAAAGTAACTGGAGTGATGTTCCAGATTTCTGTAGCGTATTGCATAATGGTACGGTCACTAGAGAAAATACCAGAGTTGGCAATATTCATAAGACTCATTTGTGCCCAGTGTCTTTGGTCTTTATAGGCTTCAAATACTTTTTCCTCTGCTTCTTTGAAGGCTTTAAAGTCTGCTAGAAGGAAGTAAGTATCCCCTTCTTTTATAAGGGAATGGTATAAGTCTTCAAATTCCCCACTGCCACCATCACTAAAGGTGCCATCAATGAGACTATCTACTACCCTCTTAAGATCTGCTTCTGCTGCGTAATAATCTTTTGCCCTATAGCCTTCTTTGGAAGCTTGAATGGTTTCAATATCTTCTACACGTAGACCAAAGATAAAGTTATTTTCTTCTTTGGCTTCTTGTGCGATTTCTACATTGGCCCCATCATAGGTTCCAAAGGTTAATGCACCGTTTACCATGAATTTCATATTTCCTGTACCAGAAGCTTCTTTTCCTGCTGTAGAAATTTGTTTAGATATTTCTGCTGCTGGGAAAAGTTTTTCTGCATAAGAGACACGATAGTTTTCCACAAAGAGGACTTTGATTTTGCCATTAATGTCTTTATCATTGTTGATAAGTTTAGCGATTTCCCCAATAAACTTCACAATGGCTTTGGCACGTACATAACCCGGGAAGGCTTTCGCCCCAAAAATAAAGCTTACTTTTGGAATAGCTAAGTTAGGATTTTCCTTTAAGCGATAGTATAAATCCAGAATATAAAAGGCATTAAGGAGTTGACGTTTATACTCGTGTAAACGTTTGATTTGGATATCAAAGAGGGAATCAACCTCTAGTTCTATCCCTTCAACTTCTTTAATATAAGCAATAAGCTGCTCTTTTTTTGTTTTCTTAATCGCTGTTAAACGGTTAAGTACTGTATCCTCATTGATATATTTCTCAAGGGTTTTAAGTTGAGATAGGTCCTTCACCCAGTCCTCTGAACCAAGTAGCTCTGTAATATAGCTAGATAGCTCTTGATTACAAAGTCTCATCCATCTTCTTGGTGTAATCCCATTGGTTTTGTTTTGGAATTTTTCTGGGTAAAGCTCATACCAATTATGGAGCTCCACATCTTTTAAGATTTCAGTATGAAGGGCTGCTACACCATTTACTGCAAACCCCATATGAATGGCTAAGTTAGCCATACGTACTTGTTTATTGCCAATGATTTTAAAGGCATCGATTTCATCTTTGGAATAGTTTTTCGCTTTAAGCTCTTCAATAAAGCATTTATCCAGCTCTTTAATGATTTCTAGAATACGTGGGAAAAGCTTATTGATTAACTTCATATCCCATTTTTCAAGAGCTTCTGCAAGGATGGTATGGTTGGTATAAGCAAATACTTTTTGCGCTGCCATGCGTGCTGCCATAAAGTCTACACCTAGCTCATCTACAAGGATGCGAATGAACTCAGGAATAGCTAGTACTGGGTGGGTATCATTTAATTGAACTGCATATTTCTCACCTAGTGTGGCTACATCCAGCTTTTCTTCACCCTTAAGTACAGGTGCTAAAATATCTTTAAGGCTGGCACTTACCATAAAGTATTGTTGACGGAGTCTAAGTAATTTACCTGCTTCTTTCGAATCATTAGGATAAAGAACTCTTGAAATATCTTCTGCTTTGTTTTTCATAGCTACTGCTTTAGAGTATTCTTGTGCATTAAAGTACTCAAAGTCAAATGCAACTAAAGGCTCTGCTTGCCAAAGTCTCAAGGTGTTTACATTTTTAGAACCATAGCTGATGATTGGCATATCATAAGGTACCGCTTTAACAGAGTAGTCTTTAAAGTCTACAACAACGGCTTCATCATCTCTTCGGATACTCCATGGATCCCCATACTTAAGCCAGGTATCGATTTCTTCTACTTGTGCACCCTCTACAATCTTTTGGTTAAAGAGACCGTTAGAGTAGCGAATACCATAGCCTTGAAGAGGTAAGTTCATGGTAGCTCCTGAGTCCATGAAGCAAGCTGCTAATCTTCCAAGACCTCCATTACCAAGTCCTGCATCCTCTTCAATCTCTTCGATTTGATTCAGGTTAATGTTTAGCTCTTCTAATAGCCCTTTTACTTCCTCGTAGGCACCCATGCTAATAAGGTTATTGCCTAGTGCACGGCCCATTAAGTATTCTGCTGATAAATAAAAGGCTTGCTTTTGTGAACTATAAAGCTGTTTTGTAGCACACCAGTCGTCTACTACCCCTTCTAATAATGTAAGAGAAAGGGCATTAAAGATTTCATAGTCCTTTGCTTGTTCAATACTCTTCCCATATTTTACTTTGCAGTACTTATCCATACTCTTTTTGAGTTCTTGTTTATTCATCATCTTCATTCAACCTTCCATATAATTTGGTTAATTCGTAGATTTGATTCGCTAGATTCTCTGTCAGTACGCCTTGTTGTATTCGCCACTTCCAATTTATGCCTAAGGTGGAGGGTAAGTTCATTCTTGCTTCATTTCCAAGTCCTAAAAAGTCTTGCATTTGTGTTATTGCAATATCGCCTACACTACTCCAGGCTCCTCTAATGAAGCCCCAGTGATAACCCTCTTCTTCATTACATTTAAGATAGTTCTTGGCATATTCGATATCTTCTTTTAGTCCTGTTGTATTGAACCATCCCATAATTGTATCATTATCGTGGGTTCCTGTGTAGACAACACAATTTTTAATATAGTTATGTGGGAGATAATCACTCTCTTCTCTTGCATCAAAAGCAAATTGTAGTACCTTCATACCAGGATACCCTGAAGCATCCCTAAAGTCCATCACCTCTTGAGTCAGATAACCTAAGTCTTCTGCAATCACATTAATGTGACCTAATTCCTTTTGAATAACATCAAAGAGCTTCATACCTGGGCCTTTTACCCACTTCCCTTTTTGAGCTGTTTCTTCTCCATAGGGGATTTCCCAGTAAGCTTCGAAACCTCTAAAGTGATCGATTCGAATCACATCATAAAGCTTTAAGCTTTCCCTGATACGTTCTACCCACCAAGCGTAGTTGGTTTTTTCCAAGTGCTCCCAATCATAAATAGGATTACCCCAAAGTTGCCCTGTCTCAGAAAAGGCATCAGGTGGACACCCTGCTACTACCACTGGGTTTTTATTTTCATCTAAACGGAAAAGCTCTGCATTGGCCCATGTATCACTACTATCTGCTGACACGTAGATCGGAATATCTCCAATGATCTTAATCCCTAACTCATTAACATAAGCCTTAAGAGCTCGCCATTGCTTAAAGAACAAATATTGAATGAAGATCCAATAGTTGATTTCATCTTCAAGCTTTTCCTTATAAGCTGCCATTGCTTCAGGTTCCCTTTTTTTAATTTGAGGTTCCCACTCTTGCCAACTCTTTAAACCTAATTCATTTTTGATGGCCATATATAAGGCATAATCCTCTAACCATGTCCCATTTTCTTTTCGAAATCCCTCTATTTCTTCATAAGGATTTTGTTTAAACCTGTTATACGCCTTTCTTAAAACCGGAAATCTTTCTTTGAAAAGCTTCCCATAATCTACTTTTTCAGCCATTGTACCAAAGTCTATATCATCTAGTTCATCTTTTTCCAAAAGACCTTCTTTTACAAGTAGCTCTAGGTCAATAAAATAGGGATTGCCAGCAAAAGCTGAAAAGGCTTGATAGGGCGAATCCCCATAGCCTGTGTGTCCTAAGGGCAATATTTGCCAATAGCTTTGTCCAGCTTGTTTTAGAAAATCCGCAAACCTATAGGCTCTTTCTCCAAAGGTTCCTATCCCATATTTTTCGGAAAGAGATGATATATGCATAATGATGCCACTCTTTCTACTCATCTTACATCCTCCCTTTTTTCTATAAATAATCTTCTCAGCTTCCAGATGAGAAAAGTTATTTTCTACTTAATAGCTCCTTGCATAACACCTTTAACAATGTGTTTCTGCATGGCTAGATAAAATCCCACAATAGGAATCATGGCAATAATAAGTCCTGCCAAAGCTAAATCCCATCTCTTTGCAAACTGTCCAAAGAAGTAGAACATCTTAAGAGGAATGGTTTGCCAAGCTGGTTTATTAATAACTAATTGTGGAAGTAAGAAGTCATTCCATATCCACATCGCATTTAAAACGGAAATAGTGACAGTAATAGGTTTTAGAAGAGGAAAGACAATCCTCCAAAATATACTCCATCTACTACATCCATCAATTGTAGCTGCTTCTTCAATTTCTACTGGAACACTTTTAATAAAGCCATGATACATCACAACAGACATGGCTGTTCCAAAACCTATGTATGCAATCACTAAGCCCACTGGATTCAGCATATGGAGTTTACCCATTATACGAATAAGGGGAAGCATTACTGCTTGAAAAGGCACTAGCATAGAGGCTGAAAACATTAAAAAGATAAAGGTACTTAGCTTTGTCTTTGTACGTACCAGCATCCAAGCTGCCATAGAGGTTAATAAAATAAGTAAAATAACGGTTATAACGGTAATGAGTAGCGAATTGGTTGCTGCGCGCATAAAATCTAATTTTATAAAGGCTTCTCTATAATTCTTCAAGGTAAAATACTGCCCTGGCAGACCCATAACATCTAATAAAAACCCTTTTTGAGTTTTAAAAGAATTAATAATCACTAAGTAAAAAGGAGCTAAAAAAGTAATTCCTGCAAAAAATGCTATTATTCCTAACAACCATTTATTGGTCTTCTTTTCTACCATTACATTTCTACCTCCTTCTTTTTACTTAAATACATTTGCGTAATGGCTACTATACCAAGCACGATTAAAAAGAGTACTGCCTTAGACTGAGCCAATCCAAATTTACTATTTGTAAAAGCTGTCCTATAAATATTCATGGCCACCATCTGTGTAGAATTTCCTGGGCCTCCTGCTGTTAAGGATAAATTTTGATCATAGAGCTTAAAGGAATTGGCTAAAGTAAGGAATATACCTACCGTAAAAGAAGGTACAACAAGCGGTAAAGTAATACATCTTAGAATATCCCATTTATTGGCTCCATCAATGGCCGCTGCTTCTAGTACACTATCTGGTATATTTTGAAGACCTGCTATGTAAATGATCATCATGTAACCTGCCATTTGCCAGGTCATTAAGATGACAAGGCCCCAAAAGCCGGTGGCTTCTGTTGAAAGCCAGCCTCTTAGCCATTCGATGCCCAGCTTGGCACCTATGGCATCAAACCCTTTAGTAAAGATAAATTGCCATATAAAACCTAAGATTAATCCTCCGATTAAGTTAGGAATAAAGAAAATGCCTCTTAAGAAATTACTTCCTTTTAAACCTGAAGTAACCAGAAGGGCCAATAAAAAGCCCACTAAGTTAATACTTATAACGGAAACAAATGCAAACTTGGCTGTAAAGATAAAGGCGTTAAAAAACTCTGTGTCTGTAAATGCAGCCTTATAATTTTCAAATCCCACAAAGTCTATTTGACTAGAAATCCCATTCCAAGAAGTAAAAGAATATCCTATACCCATAATAATAGGAATCAGTACTATCAAGGTAAATATTGCAAGGACGGGACCTGTAAATATCCAAAACCATTTCTTCGTACCTTTATTCATATCAATCACCATCCCCCATGAGTTATATTGTAAGAATCTATTTTCTAGCTTCTATCCATTTTGCCTTGGCCTCTTCAATGACTTCTTCCCAAGAAAGCTCCCCTGCAACATACTTTTGAATGTTAATACCTAGTACATCTTCACCCCAAGCGGTAGGATAACCCATAAATACCCAAGGCGTTGTTTTGCCTTCTGCTTGGAAACGCATAATTTCTTTTCCAAGTGCATCTTGTGCAGGGTAGTTTTCATAACCAGTAAATGGTGGGACAAAGAAAAACTCATTCACTACAATGTTTTTGCCTTCTTCAGAAGTATAAAGCCAGTTTAAGAAGTCCTTAGCTGCTGCTTTTTCTGCATCAGGTTGAGTCGTATTAATGGCCCAATACATTGGAACCCCTAGAGGAATACTGTCCCCACCTACTGGAAGGAAGCCTAAGTTTTCAGCTACTTGTTCATCTACATTTTTTACATCTCCGTATACCCAGTTGCCTTGTTGGATAGCTGCTACACGTTCAATGGCAAGACCTTGGCCAACTTGTGTTGCATAGTCTACAGCATTGAGTTTAGTAGGTGTTTCACTATTAGAAGAGTATTTCACCATAAGGTCAACGTACTCTTTAAATTCTTCACTTTTTTCGAAAGCAATTTCTTTTGCGTTATAAGCTTCTGCACCTGTTGCAAATTCTTGGTTAATAAAAATATTAGAGCTATGAAGTCCTGTTACCCATTTTTCTTTAACAGGCATTTCTACTACTGCCTCTAATAATGGGAATTGCTCTTTTAGTTCTCCTGCTTTAATCTTAGCATCTAGCTGTGCAAAAGCCTTATCCATAGAAGCTGTATCCACAATAGTGGTTGCATCAATACCTGCTGCTTCAAAGATGGCTTTGTTATAAACGATGCCATAACCTTCTACACCATAAGGCATACCATATATCTTATTATCTGAAGTAACGGCTCCTAGTGTACTTCCTGCTCGCTCTACCCAACTTTGATCACTTAAATCCTCTAATTTTTCCTTCCAGTCCTCCACATCTTGTGGTCCACCTACATTAAAAATAGTAGGTTCTTGACCAGACTGGAACTTGGCTTTAAGTGCGGCACCATAATCATCACCACCACCAACTGTTTGGAGGTTAATGGTTACATTAGGATTCTCTTTCATATAGAGCTCAGCAGCCTTTTGGAGTGCTTCTGATATTTCTACTTTAAACTGAAAAATTTCTACTTCTACTTTTTCGGCACTTGTGTTGCCTTGGACCTGCCCACCATTAGGCGTAGCCTCCACTTGTTTGTTGCCACAACCTACAACAGAAGCCCCCATCACTAGAATGAGTGAACCTGCAAGCAAAGCTTTAGATAATTTATTTCGTCTCATAACTCTAACTCCTCTCATGTTGTCACACTGATGTCTTATGTCTGTCCTTCTCTATTAAATTGCTACACAGGGCTTCCCCTCCCTTACAATTTAACATCTAAAAATAATTTTTAACGAATTGGTATCCTTTTCGGTACCGTTTCCATAGCCTATTCTAACTTATTACCCTACATAAATCAACTATTATTTTAGTCCTACGTCTTGTTTTTTGTTCAATCTGTACGCTTTTCCCATTACTTTATTCACTCAAAACAATATAATCTGAAATGACTTCTAATCGAGATATATGGGTAACTCTTTTAAATATATAATGAACTCTTTAAACTTTACTTCTCACTCTTTAAATCCTATAATATACTTTGCTTTTTATAGAGTTATTTATTAACTACATATTTTTAATAAGCATGTGTTTTTTGTAATTAAAGTCATATTATAATAAGGTTATGGAAACTATAATCGTAGGCTCTATCTATATAAATTATGAAAATGCAAATTTCTGTAACTGAGGGAGGTACAAGTAATGATTTATACCGTTACACTTAATCCTTCATTGGATTATGTTATGCACATGGAAAACTTAAAGACTCTAGCCATTAACAAGAGCAAGAAAGAGGAGCTTTATCCCGGTGGAAAAGGTATTAATGTTTCCATTGTCCTTAACACCTTAAATACCCCTAACAAGGCTCTGGGTTTCGTGGCTGGTTTTACTGGAAAAGAAATTGAAAACACCTTAAGCAAACTAAAGGTTGCTCATGACTTCATTACCCTAGATAATGGTTTTTCACGTATTAATGTCAAATTAAAGTCTGGTGGAGAAACTGATATTAATGGCAGTGGTCCCCAAATCACTCCCCAAGACTTAAGGGAGCTATTTGAAAAACTAGAGGTACTAAAAGAAGGGGACTTCCTTGTTTTAGCTGGAAGTATTCCTCCTAGTGTCCCTGATCACATCTATCAGACCATTATGAAAAACCTGAGTCACAAAAAAATCCGTGTGGTTGTGGATGCTACGAAAGATTTGCTTCTTAATGTCCTCCCGTATAAGCCTTTCCTTATTAAACCTAATCAAGAAGAATTAGGTGAATTATTTGGTGTCACCCTAAAGACAAAAGAAGAACTTATTGCTTACGGCCAAAAGCTCCTTGAAAAGGGTGCCCAAAACGTGCTTATTTCTCGTGGTGGAGAGGGGTCCTTATTACTGACTGAGACGGGTGAAATTTTGGAGGGTTCTATTCCAAAAGGGACTCTGATCAGTACTGTAGGTGCTGGTGATTCTATGGTAGCTGGTTTTATTGCTGGTTTTATTAAATACCAAGCCTTTGATAGAGCCCTTCAGTTAGGTGCTGCCGCTGGCAGTGCTACTGCTTACTCTCCTTGGCTGGCAAAAAAACATACCATTGATGCTTTATTAACACCTTAACTTTATTTACTTATTCCTTTTTTACTAATCATTTGACATTCTATTGACTGACTTAGGAGGCTAGATATGCGTATTGTAGATTTGCTCCAAGAGCAAAGTATTGACTTAAACTTCAAGGCAGCTTCTAAACAAGAAGCCCTTGAGCAACTTATTGACTTAATGCATGCCACAGGTCATCTTTCTAATAAAGAAGACTATAAAGAAGGGATTTTGCTTCGTGAATCCCTAAGCACTACCGGAATAGGAGAAGGGATTGCTATTCCCCATGCTAAGGTAAATGCTGTTAAAAAGGCAACCTTAGTAGCTGCTACCAGTAAAACTGGTGTTGATTTTGAAGCTTTAGATGGTGGACCTTGTCATCTCTTCTTTATGATTGCTGCACCTAATGATGCTAATGATACGCATCTCGAAGTGCTCTCCAGGCTTTCTACCTTACTGATGGACCCTGCTTTTAGAGAACAACTCATTCATGCTCCTTCTCCAAGAGACTTTTTACGTTCTATCAATAGTGCCGAAACTGAAAAATTTGGCAGTGAAATAGTAGAAGAAACTTCAAAAGCAAAAGAAGAACCTAAACAAGATGGCTATCAAGTATTAGCTGTTACTGCCTGTCCTACTGGTATTGCTCATACCTTTATGGCTGCAGAAAGCTTATCCAATAAAGCAAAAGAAATGGGTATTCATCTTAAAGTTGAAACAAATGGTTCTGCTGGTGTCAAAAATCGTCTGACTCCAGATGAAATTGAAAAGGCTACATGTATTATTGTAGCTGCTGATAAAAAGGTAGAGATGAATCGTTTTGCTGGCAAAAAAGTTATTCTTACGAAGGTAGCTGATGGCATTCACAAGGCTGAAGAACTTTTAAATCGTGCGGTTAATGGGGATGCACCTATTTATGAACCCACTCAAAATGCTTACTCTACAAAAGGGGATAGCGAAGTTCAAACTAGCGAAGGTGTAGGACGTATCATTTATAAACATTTAATGAATGGTGTCTCTCACATGCTCCCCTTTGTAATTGGTGGTGGCCTCCTTATAGCTCTTGCTTTTCTCATTGATACCCTTGCTGGTTATACCGACAATCTAGGATCAAATCTGGCTTCTGCTGCTTGGTTTAAATCAATAGGTGATGTAGCTTTTGGTTTCATGCTTCCTGTTTTAGCAGGTTATATTGCCGTGAGTATTGGCGAACGCCCTGCCCTTGCCGTAGGCTTTGTAGGAGGAATGTTAGCTAACTTAGGGGGATCAGGCTTTTTAGGTGCCCTTATTGCTGGTTTTTCTGCTGGGTATATTGTATTAGGCCTTCAAAAACTCTTTAGCTATCTGCCTGATTCTCTAGAAGGGCTTAAACCTACCTTGTTTTATCCTCTTCTTGGCATTTTTCTTATTGCAGTAGCTATTTCCTTTATCATCAACCCACCTGTAGCTCTTATTAATGGATGGCTTACAAACACTCTCCTTAATATGGGGGCTACTAGCAGCATCATCGTTGGTATTATCCTAGCAGGTATGATGGCTATTGATATGGGTGGTCCTGTAAATAAGGCAGCCTATGTAGTAGGTATTGCAGCACTTGAAGCAGGTAATCTCTCTATGATGGCAGCTGTTATGATTGGTGGTATGGTGCCTCCTCTTGCCATCGCCTTAGCGACTACTTTCTTTGCTAACCGTTTCACCAACCGTGAACGTCAATCAGGCATTATTAACTATGTGATGGGACTTGCTTTCATTACAGAAGGAGCTATTCCTTTTGCAGCTTCTGACCCACTCCGTGTCATCCCTGCTTGTGCTATTGGTGCAGCTGTTAGTGGTGGCCTTGCTTCCTTTTTGGGTTGTACTTTAAATGCCCCTCATGGTGGGATTTTTGTGGTTCCGGTTATTGGTCATCCAGTAAGTTATATTATTGCTCTTATAATTGGTTCTATTGTGGGGGCCCTTATCCTAGGTTTTCTCAAAAAACCTTTAATAGATAGCACGTCAAAATAATTCTATTTTAACGAAATAAAAAAGATCTATTCCCTATAGCACTCCTTAAAGTCTTAGATTAAGTCTCACTTTAAGGAGTGTCTAGTTGGATAGATCTTTTTATTTATCCCTTCATCATGTGTTTTATTTACAAGCTACTCTTCTTCAAACTTCTTATAATAACAAAAATAAGTATCATACTTAAGGCCATAATAACCACTGTATAAGCTCCCTTAAAATCATACGGCTTATCTTCTTTACTTTCTTCAAGTATGGCTATTTCTTCACCTAGTTCACCTTTAAGCTTGGCAATATGCTCGATATTTTGCTTATAAGCTTCTAGATCATACCTAGGCTTAGTGAGTGTTTGTTCTCCATAAGTTAATGTATACTTTTTCCCTTTCTCACCTTTAAAAACTAATTTATGTGCCTCGTAGCTCCCTACTGCTTCTTTGATTTCAAGTGGGCTGTCATCTTGATTCTGGATAGTAACTTCTAGTCGAGGGTAATCCTGCCCATCTCTTACAGGTATAGTGGTAGACCTAGAAACTAATTCTTCAAAATTCATGGCATAAAGATTCCCTGCACTAAGTTCAATTTCTTTGCCTTCTTCAGTAATACCCCATAGAACATAGTCTCTTTTGAAATTTCCTATGATATTTAGCTGGATTTCATAAATGGGAAGGTGATTAGGGTTATGAAAAATTAAGCGGCTTACCTTTTCCTCCTCTACTCTTTCATAGTCCCATACCTTATCTCTTTGATAATGATCTACTCTATCTTGTTTCCAATTATAATAAGCGTCTACTTCTTTTAGTTCTATCTGCTCCTTGTCTTGTTTTCTTGCTATTCTATAAAAGGGATATTTAACAGCTTCTTGAAAGCTAACCTCGGTGTTTTTACCTGCAGCTACACTAAAAATAACATCTTCTTTTAGGAAAGACCAATTCATTTGATCATAGCTTCCAAAGAGCTTTATCTTTTGAGCATAGTCCTGTCCCTCTATTTCAAAAACCATTTTATTGATAAGGACATCTTGTGCTTCATCATAGCCTTCTATTTTAATATCCGAATAAAGCCATCCTTCTTTTTTAAATTCATTCTGAATCACAGCACTATAGTTCATTTCTTCCGTCAAGACAGAGTCGTAGGTTGTAGCAATATAATAAGGTACTGCTTCTCCATTTTCTCCTATAACACGTAAGTCTCCTAAATCTCTTCTTGCATGGGCGTAAACTTTTTCATCTAAGAAAAGGCTTATATAGTCTCCTTCTCCTACTGCTTGGATGCTCCTACTAAATGTTTCCTTAGTAACCATGGGCTTCCCAAAAATCCCAAGAGCATATACTCCCACTATCAGCAGTGCGATGACCCCATTTAGACCTCTCTTTTTCATTGCTCTTCCCCCTTTCCCTTCGTAAAGGCTATCTCCTCCAGTCCTAGCTTTTTACTAAATAACTGATAGAGATAAGAAATCCCTAAAAGAATGACTCCAAAGGCAAAATAAGAAAGCAAGCGATAGTGTATAGCTGTAACTTGTGAAAGATCCAATAAGAAGAGTTTAGCAACGGCTAATATAGTAAGTCCTAGTCCCCAGTACCTGGATAGGCG
>JAEYNQ010000019.1 GCA_023412455.1 Bacillota bacterium | reverse complement strand
CTTGAATTTGGTTATGGCATTATACCACTAGCTGATGTTAATCAGGGTGGAGATTTACTTGATCGAGTTGTTATGATAAGAAGACAAATTGCATTAGAATTAGGAAGTATTGTACCTATTGTTAGGTTAAGAGATAATATTCAGCTTTCACCCAATGCCTATAGTATTAAGATTAAAGGGGTAGAGGTTGCTAAAGGAGAAATCCTATTTGACCACTATATGGCTATGAATCCTGGCTATGTGGAGGAAGAAATTGATGGGATTCAAACGGTGGAACCTGCCTTTGGCCTCCCAGCTCTTTGGATTACAGAGGCTCAAAGAGAAAAAGCAGAAATTAAAGGCTATACAGTTGTAGATTGTCCATCCATTATGGCAACTCATTTGACGGAAGTTATTAAGGCTCATTTACATGAGTTATTAAGTAGACAAGATGTAAAGACCTTAATTAATCATGTCAATGAGACCCACTCAACCTTAATAGATGAATTAACACCTAAGCTATTAAGTATAGGAGACATTCAAAAAGTACTTAGTAATTTGCTTAGGGAAGGAATCTCTATACGTGACCTTGTAACGATTTGTGAAATATTAGCTGACTATGCGCCAACTATTCGGGATACAGATGTTTTGACCGAATATGTTAGGCAAGGTTTGTCTCGAGCTATTTCCAAGAAAATATTTGTGGAGGGAACGAATCAAGTTATCACTTTAGATCCTGCTGTGGAGCAGCAGATTATGGAGCATGTTCAGCATACTGAGCAAGGTGCATATGTTGCATTAGATCCTAAGACGATTCAAAGTATTATTGGACAATTAAAAAAAGAGATTACAAAACTAACAACTATTGGATTACAACCTGTTATTTTAACATCACCCATTGTACGTATTTATTTTAAACAGTTAACAGAACAATATATGCCTGATTTAGTTGTGATTTCTTATAATGAGATTGAACAAAGCGTGGAGATACAATCAATAGGAATGGTGAGTATAGCATGAGAATTTTAAAAATCAAAGGAAAAAGCGAAGAAGTTATTTACGAACAAATAAAAAAGGAGTATGGTGATACAGCCCTTATTTTAAGTACACAACACGAGAAAGAAAAGGGATTTTTTAATTGGTTTAGGCCAACTAAAACGGTTGTGACCGTAGCTGTTCCCGAAGATGAACTTGCTACATCAAAAGATAGAGGGTCTTTAAAACTAGAAAAACTTGAGCAAATAGAAAAGCTATCTACTCCACAAGAGACAGCAGTTGATTCAGTAGATATGCTAGTAGCTATTAAACAGCAAATGGATGAAATGCAAGCTTCTTTAGTCAAGCTTTATGAAGGTGAGAAAAAAGAAGTAATACCTTCGCCACAGGAGTGCTCAGAAGTAGATAAAATGAAGCAATTATTGAAAGAAAAACTTTTGGAGCAAGGTATTCATCCTGAGGTGATTGAAAGCTTTTTAGCTAGGAGTGAGCAAGAAGATGTAGAAGACTTTGTAAGAGAATTCTATGCCCAGATGGAAGATTTATTATCACAGTCCGTTAGCGAAGGGATTTTACCTAAAATTGTTTTCTTTGTTGGCCCCACTGGTGTTGGAAAGACAACTACAATAGCCAAACTAACAGCAGACTATGTCCTTAATAGGCGAAAGAAAGTTGTTTTATTTACTTCAGATACATACCGTATTGCAGCTATTGAGCAGTTAAGGACCTATGCAGATATTTTAGGTGTTGATATTGAAATTATCTATGAAGAAGAGGAGCTAACACAGTATATTAATAAGTGGCAGGAGGTAGACCATATCTTTATTGATACGGCTGGTAGATCCCATAAAAATATTGAACAACTTAAAGATATGAAGTTCCTTATTGATAGCGTGCCTAAAAAAGAAGTTTTGCTTGTTATGAATGCAAGTACGGCATATAAAGATATTAAGAACATTATAGCAACTTATGAGACATTATGTGATGAATTTAAACTAATTATTACTAAGTTAGATGAGACGGACCAGATTGGAAATATTTTGAATATTATATATTGCTCTCAGAAACCTGTATTATATTTAACTACAGGTCAAAATGTACCTTCAGATATTGTAACTTTCCAGGCAGAACATTATGCTAGTGATTTATTAGGGAGAATAAATTATGAATGATCAAGCGGAGCAACTTAGAAAGATGGTTTCTTCTGTTAGCAAAGAAGTTAAACCAATAAGTCATATGAAGATTGTAACGATTGCTAGTGGAAAAGGTGGAGTAGGAAAGAGTAATTTTGTAGTCAACCTATCCCTTTGCTTAAAAGATTTGGGGAAATCGCCCATAATTTTAGATGCTGATTTTGGATTAGCAAATGTGGAAATTATTTTAGGAGAAAGACCTAAGTACAATTTGGCTCACCTTATTAAGGATGAATGTGAGCTTAAAGATTTAATTACTAAAAGTAAGTACGATATTTCCTTTATTTCAGGTGGTTCTGGAATAAAAGAGATGATATTTTTACCTAATGAAAAGATTGAAGAAATAGGGAATATTCTTGTCCAATTAGAAGAAATGACAGACATACTACTTGTGGATACGGGCGCAGGGATTAATGACATTGTTCTTAAGTTTTGCATGCTTGCTCATGAAGTATTTATTATTGTAACCCCTGAACCTACTTCCATAACAGATGCCTATGCTCTTATTAAGACACTTATTAATGTTTTACCTGTAAAACCAGATATTAAGGTTGTGATTAGTAAAGCAGAAGATAGGGAGGAAGCCTATGACGTATTTAATAAATTAGCCTATGTTACTAAAAGCTTTTTGGATTTAACGATAAACTATGCGGGATTTATACCTTATGATGAAATGGTTTTATCAGCAGTAAAGAAGCAAATTCCTATTTTTTTACATGACCGGCGAGCAAAAGCAAGTATGGCTTACTATCAGATTAGTAAAAATATAGTGGAATATACTGGAGAAGAAGAAAAACAAGAAACTAAAAATAGTTGGCTACATCGTTTTAAGAGAATTTTTTCTCATTAAACTTGTTTTTTCTTATACTTCTTTATAATACATAAAAATAACCAATATTTTAGTGTATATTAAATATATAGTTCATCCCAATTTTTTAGGAGACATTATATGAAGATTAATAAACAAGCAGATTCAGAATGGCTTAATGAGGATGGTACAAGTTATGAGTATATTGTGACGATTGGTATTTCTACAGGTGGACCTAAACTTCTTAATCAACTGGTAGCCTTGCTAGATACTGATTTATCTGCTACATATGTGATTGCACAGCATATGCCAGCAGGCTTCACAAAACCATTGGCAGAGCGATTAAATAGTATTAGTTCTTTAGTAGTAAAAGAAGCTGAAGAGGGTGATAAACTAAAAAAAGGGGTTATTTACATTGCTCCAGGGGGTAGGCAGTTAAAAATAGTGAATGGTGTTACTCCTCAGGTAACTATTATTGAGGATAACTTCTTTAAAGGGGCAAAGCCATCAGTTAATATCATGTTGGAATCTTTAGCTGCCTTAAAGCTAAAGAATAAGAAAATTATAGCTATTATTATGACCGGTATGGGCAATGATGGACTGGAAGGTGTTAAGATTTTAAGAGAAAAACAAGAGTGTATAGTTATAGCACAAAATCAAGAAACATCAACAGTATTTGGAATGCCAAAAGCAATTATTAATGCAGAATTAGCTGACTACATTGTACCAGCAGATAAAATTGCAACGACAATTAAAAAGATAGTGGGGGATTAATATGGACGTTACTCAATATTTACAAATGTTTATTGAAGAATCAAAAGATAATTTGCAAAGGTTAAATGAATACTTATTAAAATTAGAAAATACACCAGATGATATTCAAACTTTAAATGAAATCTTTAGGGTGGCTCATACTTTAAAAGGTATGGCGGGTACAATGGGTTTCACAAAAATGCAAAAATTAACACATAATATTGAAAATGTTCTATCAGAAATCCGTTCAGGTAATATTAAAGTAAATAGTAATATGTTAGATACGTTATTTCAGTGTTTAGATGCCCTAGAAAATTATTTAGAAGAGATTATTAATACTTCTACTGAAGGAAATGAAGATTATGCTAGCCTTATTGAAGAACTAGGCAAGATAGCGGAACATACAAAAGAAAGTGATCAATCTTCCTCTTCTGTTTCACAAATAAAGACGGAAGCCGTTCCTGTAGTGGTTAATAGTAAGATTTTTAATTCCGAGATAATTGCTTTGCCAGAAGCTCAACAAGTTATTAAGAATAAAGCATTGGCAATGGATATGAATGTTTTCCAAGTAAATATTCATCTTTCTGCAAATTGTGTTTTAAAATCAGCAAGAGCGTTTGTTATCTTTACTGATTTAGAAAGGATGGGAGAAATCATTCATTGTGTACCAAGTGTACAAGATATTGAAGATGAAAAATTTGAGGATTCTTTTATTATCATATTTATAACAAAGAGCTCACAGCAGAAACTTCAGGAAGTTATTTTAGGCGTATCAGAAGTTGAAAACGTAGAAATTATAGCACTTCATCAAGAAGAGGAAGGAGCTTTAAATGTGGAAGTAAATAAAGAACATGAGGAGAATGACGAAGCACATCCAGCATCAGAAGCCAATGGACAATCTAATGGAAAACAACAAGTATCGAGTAAAACCGTAAGGGTAAACATTGATCGATTAGATACACTTATGAATTTAGTAAGTGAATTAATCATTGTTAAAACCCAATTAGAAGGCTTAAATGTTAATGTACAAGATTCAAGCAGTAACTACAACGACTCTGTTGAGTATCTTGAGAGGGTAACAACAAGTTTACATGATGCGGTTATGAAAGTGCGAATGGTACCTGTTGAAACCGTATTCAACCGATTCCCAAGACTTATTCGTGATTTATCTAGGAAGCTATCAAAAGATATTGAACTTGTCATGTTAGGTGAAGAAACAGAGTTAGATCGAACAGTTATTGATGAAATTGGTGACCCGCTTATTCACCTTTTACGTAATGCTGCTGATCATGGGCTTGAGACGACAGAGGAAAGAATGGCTATAGGCAAGCCTAAAAAAGGTACGATTAAATTAGAGGCTTACCAAGATGGAAATAGTGTTGTCATTGAAGTCCAAGATGATGGTAAAGGTATTGATGTCAATAAAACAAGAGTAAAAGCAATTCAAAAGGGAACAGTCACTAAAGAAGAAGCTAGTACTATGTCAGATCAAGAAATTGTAGAACTTTTATTTAGACCTAGCTTTAGTACTTCTGAAGAAATAACAGATTTGTCTGGCCGTGGAGTTGGGTTAGATGTTGTTAAGAGTAAAATAACAGCTTTAGGTGGTCATGTTGAAGTTCAAACAGAGATTAATAAAGGAAGTATCTTTAGAATACGTTTACCACTTACCTTAGCTATTATTCAAGCATTAATGATTAATATTGGAACAGAGAAATATGCTATTCCTCTTAATAATATCCAAAATATTGAAGATGTAAGAAAAGAAGATATTAAGCTTGTTCAGAAACAAGAAGTTATTGTAGTAAGAGATGAAATTATACCGATTATTCGTTTACACCGTGTGTTAGGTTTACCAGAACAAGAAGACAAAGAGCTCATGATGGGTGTTATTGTGAAAAAAGGTGAGCGCCAAGTTGGATTTATTATTGATTCTTTAATTGGACAACAAGAAATAGTTATCAAATCTCTTGGTAAGTATTTAAGTGGCATTGATATTATTGCAGGAGCTACCATCTTAGGTAATGGAGAAGTAGCCTTGATTTTGGATATTAATTCATTAATTTAAGGGGGAAAAGAATATGGATTATGCAGTTCAGACCATAAGACAATTTATTGTATTTAAGTTAGATGAGCAGCTCTATGGAATTGATATACAAAATGTTCAAATTATTGAGCGTATGAAACCTATTATGCGTGTGCCTAAAGCACCTGACTGTGTGAAAGGCGTTATGAATTTAAGAGGCGAGATTATCCCTGTTATTAGTTTAAGAGAACAATTTGAACTTGAACAATTAGACAGTACAGATAAAACCCGTATTATTATTGTTAAGCTAGAAGATGCTGAGGTAGGAATTATAGTAGATGAAGTAAAAGAAGTTATTGAGCTTTCTGATGTGTCTATCGAAGTTGTACAAAATGTTCAAGGGAAAATGAAAACTAATCATTTATTAGGTGTAGGAAAAATACAGTACGATAATAGTATCGTAACCTTATTAAACCTTGAAAATATTATTGAAGAATCCTTTGAAAAATAAAAATAAGGAGAATAGACCTTTGGGAGAGAGAGATTATTACAATTTAACAGAAAAAGAATTGGATATTCTTAGAGAAGCAGGTAATATTGGAGCAGGTAATGCCATGACGGCTCTTGGAAAACTAGTAGGACGGGCACTGGATATGAGTGTAACCGAAGTACATATTGAAAAGATACAAGAGCTAGGTGGTGTTTTAGGTGACCCTGAAGAGTATATTGCAGGGATGTTAATTAATGTTTATGGCGATTTAAATGCCATGCTTTTATTGGCATTAGAGAGTGAAAGTGCAACGAAGTTAGTTAATCTTATTTTAAATAAAAATATAGTTTCTGTAGAGGAGTTTGACGAACTAGACGTATCGGTATTGTGTGAAACAGGAAATATTTTAGCGGGTTCTTATGTCAATGCGCTTAATACATTAACAGGTCTTAAGTTGGATGTATCTATTCCTCAAATGTCTATTGATATGGCAGGAGCTATACTCAGTTATCCTGCCATTGAATTTGCTAGAAATGACAATACCATGTTGTTTATAGAAACAAAATTTACTGAGGTAACAGGTATATTAAAAGGAA
Source organism: Bacillota bacterium (assembly GCA_023412455.1). GTDB lineage: Bacteria > Bacillota > Clostridia > Lachnospirales > Cellulosilyticaceae > Sporanaerobium. Next base: position 4,428 of record JAEYNQ010000019.1, on the reverse strand, counting down.
CATATATTATTATTTTAGACAATGCATCTTTTAGTAATATTGTCAATGTATTAGGGGACTGGATATGAGTGAGGCAAATATAATTAAGGTAGGTATGGCAGATTTAAACGTAGCAAAGGAGCCTGATATCCTTACTACATTGGGACTAGGTTCTTGTGTAGGGATAGCGCTTTATGATAGTGCCACAAAAATAGGAGGACTTGCTCATATCATGCTCCCTGATAGTACCCAAATAAAAAACAATGAGAATGTGGCCAAGTTTGCGGATACAGCTATTGAGAAGTTAGTAGAGGATATGGTAACACTCGGAGCAAAATCTAACCGCATTGTTGCCAAAATAGCAGGTGGCGCACATATGTTTGAGTTTAAGAATATGGATGATATGATGAGGATAGGGACCCGTAATGTAACGGCAGTCATTGAGATATTGGATAAGTTAAGAATTCCTATTCTAGCAAATGATACGGGTAGTAATTACGGAAGGACCATTGAGTTGCATACAGACACTGGCATGTTATTGGTTAGAACTATAGGACATGGAACAAAAGAAATATAGCAAGTTATCGGAGGTTCTAACATGGGAAAGTATGATATAAGCAAAGTTTGGGAACAGTATATAAATAATAAAGAGCAAGGACTTAAGCAAATTATAATAGAGCATTATGTCTATCTCGTAAAGTTGGTAGCTGGTCGTTTAGGTATTTATCTCAACCAATATGTAGATAATGAAGACTTGGTGAACTATGGGATTATTGGCCTTATTGATGCAATTGATAAATTTGACCCCTATAAAAATGTGAAATTTGAAACCTATGCTTCATTACGTATTAGAGGGTCCATTTTAGATGCCATTAGAAAGCTTGACTGGGTGCCACGGACACTTCGTAAGAAGCAAAAAGAAGTAGATAGAGCATATGCAGAATTAGAATTTCAACTGGGGCGTCAGCCACAAGATGAGGAGATGGCTAAATATTTAGGACTAAAGATAGAAGAATATGGCGAACTTTTAAAAGAAGTAAATATTACTACCCTTATTTCCGTTGATGAATACTCGTATCAATTAGAATCTATTAAAGATGTCAATGCAGAAAGTCCAGCAGCTTATGTTCAAGAACAAGAGACAAAGGAAATGTTAACAAAGGCCATTGAAGCCTTACCAGAAAGAGAAAAACAGGTTATTTTCCTTTACTATTTTGATGAATTGACACTTAAGGAGATAAGTAGTGTTTTAGAAGTATCAGAATCTAGGGTTTCACAATTACATACTAAAGCAGTGTCGCGCTTGCGTAGTAAAATGGAGAAATACGATAAAGTATTACCATTATAAGTTTCTAGTTGAGGAGGAGTTGTCATGATTCGACCCATTGATACACAGACTATTTATCAACAGACTCAAGAGATAAGCTCGAGACAACAAATGCAAAATCAAACGGTGCAAACCCAACAAGGTCAATTTTCCCATATTATGCAGAAGGAGACACAACTTAAAAAAGAATCGGTCAACAAGTTAGAACAAGACAATAAAGTCGACAATGATTTAGACAAGCAACAGGGGAAAGGGAAATATAAGCAAGATAAAAATAAAAAGGGTAATCAGGAGACACCAGAAGAAGCACCTAAAAATATAAAACTTAATAAATTTGATATGAGTATATAGGAGGCACGTTAGATGGCTATTACTATACAAAATACCCCCTTTTTCTGTTTGCTTTGGATAGGATTGGGGTTTCTTTTTATTATGATAGGGGTATTTAGAATGGCTATACATAATGAGGAGAATTATTATACGAAAGACAAATCTATCACAGAGTCCAATAATGACATTCAGGAACTTTTTTCATACTTCTTAGAAGAAGAAGAAAAAAAGAATAATTCATTAAGAGAGATGCTTGCTAAGGAGCCTATAAAAGGAGGGAAAGAAATAACTCTCAAAACAAGTACAGTAGCTAAGCCTATCCAAGAGAACAATGAGATTATAAAAATGTATGAGGAAGGCCATAGCGTAGAAGAGATAGCAAAAAAATTAAAAAAGGGGATAGGTGAAGTGAATCTCCTGATTTCACTTTACTCAATGAGATAAAGGGATGAAACTGAGAGAAAATAGAAAAATGACATTTTGGTTTATTGGTTTAGGGTGTGGTATGATTATCTCCGGGATTGTAATGATGATTTATATACTGGCATGTGAGAATACACTCGTTAAACAGAATGGAAATAGTGTAGAAGCCAATAAGATTTATGATGAGGGTACGGAAGAATCTAAGTCGGGTTTAGGAGTACTTCCTGATAAGCAAGTATCTTTTGTACTAGAGGAATTAAAAGAAGAAATAATAGGGTTAAAAAAAGAGCGTGATCATGAAGAAAAGGCACAACAGTATATAGAGTCGGATATAGAAAAGGTTAATGAGGATGAAAAAATTAAAGTATTTATAATGGAGGATATGGGGGCCACCCAAATTTGTAAATTACTTAAGGAAGCAGGAGTAATACAAAATGAAAAAAATTTTTTTGATTATGTGGTGGCCCATGGAAAGACAAAATATTTAAAGCATGGTTGGATTGAATTTCCTAAAGCAGGTACAAATGAAGAAATTTTAGATCGTTTGGTAGCAAAATAAGTAGGTGATACGAATTTGCCATTGTAATTAAAGAATAAGTATGATATACTTTAGAGCGAAAATAAAACACACGCATTTAATAGGATAGTATGGTGCTGAAACAGTTTACTATAGCTGAATAAATGCGGAGGACTAACCAGGAGGAATAAAAATGGCAGTAATTTCAATGAAACAACTTTTAGAAGCAGGTGTACATTTTGGACACCAAACAAGAAGATGGAATCCTAAAATGAAAGAATACATCTTCACAGAAAGAAACGGAATTTATATTATCGACTTACAAAAAACAGCAAAAAAAGTAGACGAAGCTTATGCTGCTATTCGTGAAGTAGCAGAAGCAGGTGGTAAAGTACTTTTCGTAGGTACTAAAAAACAAGCTCAAGAATCTATTAAATCTGAAGCTGAAAGAAGTGGTATGTACTACGTAAACCAAAGATGGTTAGGTGGTATGCTTACAAACTTCTCAACCATTAAAAGTCGTGTAGCAAGACTTAAACAATTAGAAACTATGGAACAAGATGGTACATTTGATGTACTTCCTAAAAAAGAAGTTATCGAACTTCGTAAAGAAATGGACAAGCTTCAAAAGAACTTAGGTGGTATTAAAGAAATGAAAGAAATCCCAAGCCTTATGTTCGTAGTTGATCCACGCAAAGAAAGAATTGCAATTCAAGAAGCACATATTTTAGGTATTCCAGTTGTATCTATTGTAGACACAAACTGTGATCCAGAAGAAGTAGATTATGTTATTCCAGGTAATGATGATGCTATTCGTGCAGTTAAATTAATCGTTGCAAAAATGGCAGATGCTATTATCGAAGCAAACCAAGGTGAAATTTTTGAAACAACACAAGAAACAAACAGTGAAGTCGCTGAAGAAGCAATCGCTGAATAATTTTTGGGAGGAAACTAAAATGGCAATAACTGCTGCTATGGTAAAAGAATTACGTGAAAGAACTCAAGCAGGTATGATGGACTGTAAAAAAGCATTAAACGCAGTAGACGGTGATATGGATAAGGCAATCGAATACTTACGTGAAAATGGTTTAGCGAAAGCTGCTAAAAAAGCAGATCGAGTTGCTGCAGAAGGTCTTATTAAAGATGCCATCTCTGCTGATCATAAAAAAGCTGCTATTGTTGAGGTGAACTCTGAAACAGACTTCGTTGCTAAAAATGATCAATTTGTTTCATTTGTTAATGAAGTGGCGCAAATCATTCTTGATAATGAAGTAACGGATGTAGAAGCTTTAAAAGCTCTTGCATGGCCAGAAGATTCTTCTAAAACAGTAGGTGATATATTAACTGAAAAAATTGCTACAATCGGAGAAAACTTATCAATTCGTCGTTTTGTAAAAATGTCAACAGAAGGAACCATTGTATCTTACACACACGGTGGTGGAAAAATCGTTTCTTTAGTAGAAGTTCTTGCAGAAGGTGAAAAGGCGCAGGAGGTTGGTAGAAATATTGCAATGCAAGTTGCAGCTGCTAACCCAGAGTTTGTTTCTGAAAATGAAGTACCAGAAGAAAAGAAAGCTCATGAAAAAGAAATTTTAATGCATCAAGCACTTAATGAGAATCCAGGTAAACCTGAAAATATCATTGAAAAAATGGTTATAGGTCGACTTAATAAACAACTTAAAGAAATCTGTTTACTTGAACAAGAGTATGTGAAAGATCCAGATTTAACAGTTGGTAAATATGTTGCAGCAGAACTTGGAAAAGCGGATAAGGTAAAATCATTTGTTCGTTTTGAAGCTGGCGAAGGAATTGAGAAAAAAGAAGAAAACTTTGCGGAGGAAGTTGCAAAACA
>JAEYNQ010000163.1 GCA_023412455.1 Bacillota bacterium | reverse complement strand
TAAGGAAGCAGGGCATAGAAATTTTTCAGGTACTTAAAGACAACGATTCCTATCACGCCCTACAAAGGACAGATGGGCTGATTATGACAGGGGCCACAGGAACCAATGTAAATGATGTAGCAGTCCTATTAATTCAAAGGTAAGAGGGATTCTTTAATAGGAATAACCAAGGAACAAAGGGGTCTAAAATATAAATTTTAGGCCTCTTTGTTATTGCTATACATTTTCAATAATCAAAAGGTGATGAAGGATAAGAATGCAGAAGTAATCATTCTATTTTGATTAATCCCTCGTTCACCCCGACTTTATACAAATGAAAGCTAAAATCATGGAGATGCTATGGGAAGAGAGTAAAGAGGCGGCGGCTAGCAGATAAATTTTCATTTGATGTTAGACAAGGCTATGGAGCCTATTAGGCATTTAGGTTCTAAACTTTACCTTAAAAGGGCGTATTGCATGGAATTTGCAATACGCCCTTTTAACTGTGCGCCTGATGGCTCACGTTTCTAATGGGTGAAAGTCCCTAGTCTGCCTTAGTAGTGGGAAAGACATAGCCAAAGACAAGACCATGTACTCTCTCGTTTTAGCTTAATAATGAGGTTGGAAATATGAATGGTAATAAGCTTACATATCCAACCATTACATGGTAGTAGGGTATCCACCGTGAGGTGGAATCTGAAGGAAGTCGGAGGGCAAATCTCTGGTCCGACGAACAGAAATCACATCAGACTACAGTTAAGGATAAGATGGAAACTGGTAATGATACATTAATTCCATTTCTTTTCTTAGAAATAGTGCTAGTGTGTACAATGAAGAAAATCCTGTAAGATCCCATAGAAGTCTAGTAGTTAGGATAGAGTATACGACCTATTTCATCCATTTGGTTTTGTGATAAGGGACCAAATTCCATGGCTTTTGCATTCTCTTCAACCTGTTTTACTGTTTTGAACCCTGGGATAGGGATGGTACAGTTACTTTTACCCCAAATCCAGGCTAAGGCACCTTGAGTTAGGCTGCGACCATTGCTGGTTAAGATTTCTTTAACTGAATCAAGAGCATTTAAGAAGGCTGGAAGAGGTTTTCCGTCTTTAAAATAGGGAATCCAAGAATGTCCAGCGCCACGAATATCCTCTTTTGAGAGTAAGGAGGAGGCATTAAATTTGCCACTTAAAATGCCCATAACAAGGGGGCTGCGATTAATACTTGCAAGGTTTCTAGCTTCACATAATTGAATGAGTTGTGGAGAGTTCTCTAAAACATTTAAACAATGTTCAATAGCACAGCAATTTTCTCTTTCAGCAAACAACTTAGCACCATCAATAAGATCTGTGCTCCAACCATAGGCTCGAATCTTACCTTTTTGAACCAACTTATCAAGAGTTAGACAGATAGGCTCAACTTCGGATACCACTATATCCGATACATGAAGATGGTATACATCAATATAATCTGTATTAAGTCGTTTGAGAGAGGCGTCACAAGCTCTTTCGATATAGTCAGGACTTACATTGATTCCATGTAAAGTCTTAGTAGCTTCATTACTAAAATATCCGAACTTAGTAGCGATTACAACCTCCTCTCTTTTTCCGGCAATTGCCTTGCCAATAACTTCTTCACTATGACCAGCACCATAACAATCAGCAGTATCTAAAAAGTTTATGCCAAGTTCAATAGCTCTTTGAATAGCTTTAATAGATTCGGTATCGTCGATGTCACCCCAGCCACCAGCCATCCCATTAGAAAAGGAAGGTCCTCCAATAGCCCAGCAGCCTAACCCTAGAGCACTTACTTCAATCGCTGATCGTCCAAGTTTTCTTTTAAATTCTTTTTGCATACTTCATCTCTTCTCCTTCTTTAGTAATATTTATGATTAGAAAAGACAATCACATTTTTATGCCTTCTAAAAATACAGTGGTACATCTTGTGATATCCTCATCTATTCCTTTTTCATCATAAAACTTAATTGTCATAGCAAAGCCTATCATCATATAGTAGAAAGACAAAGCTATGTCATAGGCCGTTTTATTTTTGATAGTACCTTTCTTAATACCCTGTTCAACGATTAGAGTGATTTTATTTAAAAACAGATTTTCAATTTCATAGATTTTAAGTAAAATATAGTCCTTTAAGTATTCAGGAGGATAGTAATAGTATCTATCTAAAAACGCCATTTTGTTATTATTCTTACAATTTTTTACGTAGCCAGAAAAAACACTTGCTAATTGATCGATAGCATTTCCCTCTTCACCACAAGTGGTAAGGTTGTCAATAAAAGCAGAATACTCTGATAGGATACTATCAAATACAGTAGTGAATATACTTTCTTTACTTGAATAATGGGAGTACAAAGAAGCTTTTTTAATACCTACTGCTTTAGCAATATCCTCCATGCTGGTACCAAAATATCCTTGATTTGCAAATAAATCCAGTGATTTTTCTATAATCTCGATTTTTTTCATAAGGACTCCATTTATACGTTCTTATAAACTACCTACCGTTTGGTAGTATCTTATCATAAAATAAAAATATTTGCAATATATTAAATAATTTAAATTATTTATAAAAACATCTTGACACCTTATATCTAACAAGTCCATTTATCAGTGGGGTAAAGGTGTTTTTTGCCTTTAAAATCATTGTAGAATCTGAACAATCATAAATGATTGAAAAAGTTATTATTATTGTTTGAAAATTTAAAATAAACTATAATAAATCTTATACTATTTATAAGGGGGATTAGAAAATGATTAAAGGAATGGAAGAACTTAGTAATGTCCAGATTAATGATGAATTAATTAGAGGGGCAAAATTTGTAATTTATGAATACTGCATTTCTTGCATTATAATGACATTTAGGAGAAGTTCAAGGATTTACTTTATCAAAGCAGGAGAAAGCAGTCTTAAATATGGATTAGTCTATTCGTTAATAAGTCTAATATTAGGATGGTGGGGATTTCCATGGGGGCCCATTTATACAATTAGTTCATTGATAAAAAATCTATGTGGTGGTAAAGATATTACGCAAGAATTATTAGCCAAAATTAACCAAGAGAATATCGCCTGATTTATCTAATAAATTTATTGCTGATACCTCTGAATTTAGATATACTTTATAAGTATATAATAGTGGAAAGTCAGGAAAGGCAAGGAGCGAGCTTTATCATCTTGATACAAAACAATCATAAAGAGGATGCCTTAAGGTGTAGCATCTAAAAAAGATAACAAGAAGTGTGACTTAATTACAGAAAAGCAAAGTTAGCAG
>JAEYNQ010000160.1 GCA_023412455.1 Bacillota bacterium | reverse complement strand
TCAAGCGTTCATTATCTCTCTGATGAAGGCCAATACTCGGCTCATCTAAAATATAAAGCACACCCACTAACCCTGAACCAATTTGAGTGGCTAGACGAATACGCTGTGCCTCGCCTCCAGAAAGGGTTCCGGAAGAACGAGAAAGTGTCAAATAATCCAATCCAACATCCACTAAAAAGCCCAAGCGTGCATGAATCTCTTTTAATATTTGCTCGCCTATTTTTTTCTGTCTTTCATTTAATTGAAGGGTATCAAAAAATAGCTTCAAATCCCCAATCGATAAATGGGTAACATAATCCATATTTTTATCCCCAATGGTTACAGCTAAAGCTTCAGGCCTCAGCCTAGCTCCTCTACAACCACTACAGGGAATACTGGTCATATACGTTTCATACTCTTCCCTCATGACTTGGGAGTTAGTCTCTTTATAGCGTCTTTCCGTATTCGCTAACAAGCCTTCAAAGGCATAGTTATAATTCTTTGTGCCATATTCTCCTGAAAAGGTAAACTGAATCGTTTCCCGTCCTGTACCATAGAGGATTATATTCTGTATCTTTTGGGGTAAATCCTTAAAAGGCGGGTCTAAATCAAAGTCATACTTTTTCATTAGCCCCTCAAAGAGGGAATAGGCAAAGCTTTCTTGATTACCTATGGAGCCCCACCCTGTTACAGCAATAGCCCCTTGCCTTAAAGTAAGATTGGTGTTTGGAATAACTAGCTCAGGGTCTACTTCTAGCTTTTCTCCTAGTCCTGTACAGGCTGGGCATGCCCCTTGAGGATTATTAAAAGAAAAAAAACGAGGTTCGATTTCATCTAGACTAATATTACAGTCTGGACAAGAAAAGCTCTGGCTAAAGTGAAGCGCCTTACCGCCTACTACATCTACTACCAATAAGCCACCTGTGAGTTTCATAATGGTTTCTATAGAATCTGTGAGACGCTTTGCAATCCCCACCTTTACCACGATACGGTCTACTAAAATCTCAATAGTATGCTTTTTGTTTTTATCGAGAACAACCTCTTCTTCTGTTAAATCATAAATTTCACCATCAATACGTGCACGAATATAGCCTTGTTTTTTAGCATTTTCGAAAACCTTCTCATGAAGTCCTTTTCGACCACGTACAATAGGTGCTAATAATTGTAATTTAGTACCTTGTTCTAATTCCATAAGTACATCTACCATCTGGTCTACTGTTTGCTTTTGAATGGACCTTCCACATTTTGGGCAATGGGGAATACCCACTCTGGCATAAAGTAGTCTCAAGTAATCATAAATTTCAGTTACCGTCCCTACAGTAGAACGAGGATTTTTACTGGTTGTTTTTTGATCAATAGAAATAGCTGGTGACAAACCAGAGATACTTTCTACATCCGGCTTATCCATTTGACCTAAAAACTGCCTAGCATAAGCGGAAAGTGATTCCACATAACGGCGTTGTCCTTCTGCATAAATGGTATCAAAGGCCAAAGAAGATTTCCCAGAGCCACTTAGACCTGTAAATACAATGAACTGATCTCTCTCTAACTCTAAGTTAATATTTTTGAGATTGTGCTCCTTTGCTCCCTTTATTATAATCTTATTTTTCATATTTTCCCCTTCTTAAAATCTACAAAGTTTTTTACTTATTATAACACATGTTATTACAATTTCAAACATATGTTCGATTTCTTGTCACTCCATTTATTACTTTATTTTTATAAACTTACTTTCTTCATCAGTGAGTAAGCCAATTAAAAGAAGCAACAAGAGACTTCTCCTTATAAGATAAAGATATGCCCTTATTGCTCTATAAAATTTCTATTTCACTGGCTATTAATTCTGCCTCTGTACTGCCCTCTATGAACTGCAATACCTTATGGAGTGTACTGTCTAATTGACGCCTAGAATGAGATACAAGTGCTATGCCTAGCACAAGACATTGATGGACATCCATTTCTTCCACTTCAAGAATGGATACGTTAAATTTATTTCTTGTTCGACTTACTAAACGTTGGACTATCATTCTCTTTTCTTTAAGTGAATGGACCCAAGGTGCCCGAAACGTCACTTTCATTGTCCCTATATACATCTTCTCTACCCCTATCTTTAGGTAGTATTTAGCGTTCCATAATCATTGTTCCTGGAAAATGATCGAGTTCAGGTATAGCTTCTCCTTCATAAACAAGTTTTATACCATCTATCCAGGCTTCCTTATACTCTCTTTGCAAAAAAGATTCTTCTAATGTAACACGTGTAATGGTTCCTCCAGTGGAACCACCATTTAAAAAGCTCATCCAGTTTAAGCCCTCTTTCTGAGAAGGGTCATCTCTTAAATTGATAATAGCTATTTGCTTACCCTCCCATTCTTCTATCTTTTCAATCACAATAGGTAAGTTCTCAAATTCCTTTTTCGAAAGGTGATCTGCAATGCTTTGTAACTTTTCTTCTAAGGTAGTCTCTTTCTCTACTTTAATCGTCTCTGATTTCTCTTTTTCATAGGAATCTACATTACCAGTAAAAAGGTCAAATTCCTGCTTCTCTGTCACTTCAAGGGAAGGTGTTGGCTCTAAAGAGGGTGTAACTAAAGGACTTTTTGGCTGTATATCTTCAGTTACTGGCATATTCACCATTACTTTTTCGGCTATCTCTTTAGGTTTTTGATTCCAGCTGACACTAAGAGCTATAACTCCTAGAATTAAGACGAGGCCAAAGAGAATACCACCTTGGGAAACAGTCTTCTTTTTTTTCTTTTTCTTCATAAAATCTCCCCTTACTGACTTATTGACTATTTGCAATAAACGTACGAATTCTCTCCAGTAGCATGGAAAGAGCGACAGAGTTAAATCCCCCTTCTGGAATAATAATATCTGCTCTTTTTTTACTAGGATCTACAAATTGCTCATGCATAGGTTTGACAGTTCCTAAATATTGATTAATAACCGAGTCAATATTTCTCCCTCTATCCTTTACATCTCTTAATAAGCGTCTAATAATACGTACATCTGCATCAGTATCTACAAACACCTTAATATCCATTAAATCACAAAGCTCTTTATTGTCAAAGATAAGAATGCCTTCTACTATAATAACTTTAGCTGGATTAATCTTTACCGTCTCTTGTAAACGGGTATGCTCTACAAAGGAATAGACAGGGTGCCAAATGGCTTCTCCCTCTTTAAGTCTTTTGATATGGTCAATTAATAAGTCTGTATCAAAGGCATTGGGATGGTCATAATTTAACTTTACTCTTTCCTCAAAAGGTAAATGAGCATTTGCCTTATAGTAATAATCATGGGAAAGAACAACCACTTGCTCCGCAAATGTCTCTTTGATTTTCTGCGTCAATGTGGTTTTACCAGAACCTGTCCCCCCAGCTATACCAATTATAATAATATTATCCATACTTGTACCACCTTATTTATTTTTGTATCACCTTTAGATATGGGTATAAACTTTTACCCACATAGGCCTTGATATTTATGCGTTCTTTATTAGAATAGCATAGCTCGTCTATTTTATCTACACTTTCACCTATAAAACTATTGGAAGATGTAGTTATACTTTTTTTAAAAAAAGAGAGACTCCCCCTTATCAAATGATGCATTTTATTGTATAATACTTTCTAATTATTATGGTACTTGCTATATCAAAGGAGAAAATAAAATGATTAAAATAGTTACGGATAGTACTTCTTATATTCCCCAAGAATTTATCCAACAATACGATATCCGTGTTGTTTCTCTTAGTGTTATTTTAAATGAAAAAAGTTATCGCGAACTTGATTTAAACCATAGCACCTTTTATGATGAAATGGCAAAAGTTTCTCAACTTCCCACTTCTTCTCAACCTTCTCTCGAAGAATTGTCCACCTGTTTTGAAGACATTGTATCTCAAGGGGATAGTCTCCTAGGTATTTTTCTTTCTTCTCAAATGAGTGGTACCTATTCAAGTGCCCTCTTTATAAGAGAGACTTTATTGGAGAAGTATCCTCAAGCTGAAATAGAGATTTTTGACTCCACGTCCAATTGCATGCAAATGGGCTTTATGGTACTAGAAGCTGCTCGTTATGCGCAAAAAGGGCATACCATGGAGGAGGTCCTTCTACATATAGCCTCTGTCCGTGATCATAGTCGTTTTTTATTTACACCTCACGTCCTTGATTATCTAAAAAAAGGGGGACGCATTGGTGGTGCTTCTGCACTCCTTGGTACTCTCCTTCAAATTAAACCTATATTAACAGTAGAAGAAGGTAAAACCACTATTTTCACCAAAGTGCGTACAAAAAAGAAAGCCATTGATACCATTGTCCACAAGTTCCTACAAGATATTCATGAAGCACCCTTAGGCGAAGTTATCGTTCATCATATTAATTGTCCTGAAGAAGGCCGACTTTTGGCAGACGAATTAGAAAAACAGCTCCATTGCAAAGTTCAGATTCAAGCTATTGGACCTGTAATTGGTCTCCATGTCGGACCTGGTAGCATTGGGCTAGCTTATTATACCCTTTAGTTAAAATTGTAAGTTTTCTTAGATTTATGCTCTAAGGTCTTATCTTTCCACTTATCTAGGCCTCTCACTTAGAAATTAATTTTTCTAGGTTAGAGGCCTTTATATTGTTTCCCTCTTTAGGTAAAAGTATTTTAATATTTTTGTAAAGTATTTCACCTACAACTTGTAACAAATTTTATATTATATTATAATATTATATAATGATATATAATGTAGTGCGTTAATTTTTATTAAATTATTATTTAAAGAGGTGCATCAATGTGGAAATTTGTTTGTTTATCTGGATTAGTACTTGGCCTTCTTGTATTTAATTCACTGTTATTTTTTATTAATAAGCTCCTTTTTAAAAGAAACTATAAATTGACAACTAAAATTTATTATATTATTCCCAGTATTGGTATGCTTTTATCCGGCATACTTACTGGCAAACTGATTACTTTATATTTATTATAACGGTATCAAACAAAATTTATGTTAGAGAGGTATGGTATAGTGAAACTCATGTCTGTATTAGAAAAATACAATTTAGTTGAAAAAACAGAGGACGAGGTGCTTACAGGAAACCATCCAACTGATGCGCCATCCACTCCTAAAGAAAAGGTTGTCTCAGCTAATCAAGGGGAGGCACCACAGTCCAAAGAGCCTGCTATGCCTTCAGCAGAAGTCACTCTTAAGGAAGAAGTCTCTACATCATCCCCTACAGCTAAGTATACAACCAAACTTACTTTAGAAGAAATTTATGGACGCTATGATCTTACCATTCATTCTTCTACAGATACAGTTTTTATGCTGGAAGATCTCCTTTCCGCCCTTCCTGATAGCCTTACAGAAGAAGTTCTCAAACATACAGTAAAAAATATCATTCAGGTTTCTCGTCTTAACCTAGAAGCTCTTTTACAAGATGGTGAAAAGCGTATAAATGCTCTTCATGAACTCATGAAGGATTATACCACTTGTACTAGCAAAGAAATTGCTAACTATCGTGCTACAATTGCTGAACTCACAGCTTCTATCCATCAACTCCAGGAAAAAATCAAAGCGAAGGAAGTTCTTCTTAAAAGTCAAGATGAACTGGTACAAAATGAGACAGATCGTATTGAGAAAATTGTAGGTTTCTTTAAAAAATAGTCTTTTCTTGCGAGGTAATACATGCATAAAACATTCTCTGCAAAACAAATATTTACACTATTAGCTTTACAAACTTTCTTATATTTTTCTGCCTTTACTCTTGTTTTATTTAATGAAATGAGTCCTGTTGTGAAAAAATGGGACTCTTTAATTTACAGCAATATTTCTGTAGAAGAGCTAGACCTATCTGGTCGAACGACTGCTGAAGCTGAAAGCTATCTCACCCGTACTTATGTAGAACCTATCCAAAACAAAAGACTTTTTGTTCAAGTAGGGCCTCATACTCATACATTGCCTCTTAAACGCATTATAAAGGCCACTAATTTAAGTACTGTTTTGAATGAAGCCTTGCAATTAGGTAAATCAGATTCCTTTTTTACAAAATACCAGCATGTTAAACGTGGGGTAACAAAAAATTATAGTTTAACCTTTGAATATGATGAGCAAGCTATTGCCGACTTTGTTAAAAACTTAAATGCTACCCTAGAAACAGAAGTAAGGGACGCTAAAATTCAAAAGGGGCCAGAGGGCAAACCAGAAGTTATCCCTAGTCAGACCGCTTATAAATTAGATCAAGAGAAACTGATTCAGCTGATTCATACTGCTTTATCTCAAAAAATAACTGATGATCTTTCTATTACAGCACCTATAGAAGAAATAAAACCTCGCTATACCACAGAGTATATGCAGTCCGCCACTACAAAAATCGCTTCTTACTTTACGCTTTTTCCTAGCACTCCTGATGGACGAACGGAGAATATCCGTTTAAGTGCAGAGGCCATTAATGGCACTTGCCTTATGCCTGGTGAAGTGTTTAGTTTCAATGAAAAAGTAGGCCAAACAACCCGTGAAAAGGGGTATCAAAAAGCTCCTATTATCGCTAATGGCTCAATTATCTATGGCTTAGGTGGTGGTATCTGTCAAGTGTCTAGTACCCTGTATAATGCCACATTACTTGCAGGCCTTAACTCTCTAGAACGGCGAGCTCACTCCAAAGTTTCTACTTATGTACCCATAGGACTAGATGCTACCGTAAGTTATGGAAGCATCGACTATAAGTTCAAAAATACCTTTGATTATCCTTTGTACATAGAAGCTTATACAGACACTAACAAAGTGTATGTGAACCTTTATTCTCATTCTTCTTTTGCTTATAAAAATTATGTGATTGATAGTAATATCTATCGCACTTTGCCTTCACCAGTGATTTATCGCTATGATTCTAAACTTCAACCTACTGATAAAGTGATACTTCAACAGGGTTCTGTAGGATATAAGGTTAAATCTTATCGTAAGCTTTATGAAGGAACTACTCTCGTTTCCACAGAAGAAATTGGTGATGATACTTATCGTCCCTCTTCTACTATTTATCTCATTGGCGAACAAAAATAAAAGCTCTCTCCAAATTTTGGAGAGAGCTTTTCTCAGTTTTAACGCATAACAAATAGTTTCTTTAGCTCTGTTAAGGTATCTCTTAGCTCCGCCGCTTTCTCAAACTGTAGCTCCATAGCTGCCTTTTTCATAGCCTTCTCAAGCTTTTTAATGGCTTTTTCTAATTCTTCTTGGGACATAGATTCAGGATCTTTATCTTTGAAGAGCTTTTCTTCTTCTACTTTCTTGGTAGCCACAATGACTTCCCGAATCTTCTTATGAATTGTCTGTGGAATAATACCATGCTCCTCATTATACTCACTTTGAATTTTACGACGTCTTAATGTTTCTGAAATAGCTGCTTCCATTGAACGAGTCATTTGATCCGCATACATAATCACATGGCCTTTAGCATTTCGAGCTGCACGTCCTATGGTTTGAATAAGAGAAGTTTCTGAACGTAAGAAACCTTCCTTATCCGCATCCAATATGGCAATAAGAGTGACTTCTGGAATATCTAAGCCTTCTCTTAAAAGATTGATTCCCACAAGAACGTCAAAAACACCTAATCTTAAATCTCTAACAATTTCAATACGTTCTAAGGTATCAATGTCCGAGTGGAGATACTTTACTTTTATACCCATTTCTTTTAGATAGTCGGTTAAGTCTTCTGACATACGTTTGGTAAGTGTCGTTACCAATACTTTATCTCCTTGTGCAACTTGTTTATTAATTTCACCTAACAAATCATCAATTTGCCCTTTTACAGGACGTACTTCAATAGGTGGGTCTAATAAACCTGTAGGACGAATAAGTTGTTCTGCCACCACTAAAGAATGCTCTAGTTCAAATTGGGCTGGGGTAGCAGATACAAAGAGTAACTGATTTATTTTACTCTCAAACTCCTCAAACCGCAAAGGTCTATTATCTAAAGCAGAAGGTAACCTAAAGCCATAGTCGACTAATACCGTCTTTCTTGCCCGGTCGCCATTGTACATCCCCCTTATCTGAGGTACTGTCATATGAGACTCGTCGATCATCATTAAAAAGTCTTTAGGAAAATAATCCAATAAAGTAAAAGGTGTACTCCCCTCTTCTCTTCCAGCTAAGTGCCGAGAATAGTTTTCTACCCCTGAGCAATATCCCATCTCTCTAAGCATCTCAATGTCAAAGTTCGTACGCTGGGTAATCCGTTGCATTTCTAAGAGTTTATCTCCTTCTTTAAACTCTTGAACTCTCTCTTTTAGCTCTTCTTCAATGCGCTTAATGGCTTCATGCATCTTATCTGTAGAAATAGCATAAAAAGATGCAGGGAAAATAACAACATGCTCACGATAGCCTAGTACGGCACCTGTTAAAGCATCAATTTCTGCAATACGATCAATCTCATCTCCAAAAAACTCAATACGAATGGCTTTTTCTGACATACTGGCAGGAATAATCTCTAGCGTATCTCCCCTCACTCGAAAGGTGCCTCGAGCAAAGTCCATATCATTTCTTGTATATTGAATGTGAATAAGACGTCTTAAAACATCTTCCCACTCCATCTCCATCCCTACACGAATAGATAAAACTTGATTGGAATAATCAATAGGGTCTCCTAATCCATAGATACAAGAAACACTGGCTACAATAATCACATCCTCCCGCTCACAAAGGGACGCCGTGGCAGAGTGACGTAATTTATCAATTTCTTCATTTATACTCGAATCCTTCTCTATATAAGTATCACTTTGTGGTACATAAGCCTCAGGTTGATAATAGTCATAATAAGACACAAAATACTCTACAGCATTATTAGGAAAAAATTCTTTAAACTCACTATAAAGCTGGGCAGCCAATGTCTTATTATGGGCAATTATAAGGGTGGGCTTTTGTATCTTTTGAATAATATTCGCCATGGTAAATGTCTTACCTGAGCCTGTGACACCTAGCAGTGTTTGAAAGCGATTCCCTGCTTTTATGCTATCTGTTAATTCTTGAATAGCTTGTGGCTGATCACCAGTAGGAGCAAACTCTGATACCAACTGAAATTTACCCATCTTCTTCCTCCTTTTATTTATCTATCCTATCTTCTTGTGGGTTGCTTTATTTTTATCTTATAGTTTGTGTTCCTCCGTCTCTTTTTAATCCTTTTATACCTTTGTAAACCAGAACAAAAGAGACAGTTCTATTGTAGCATATACCACCTCCTTTTGTTTGTCTTTATTTGTCACGTTGCGCTTTTTGATAATGGCATTGCATTTTCTTAAGTTTTTCATTAAATAGACGAGCTGTTGGACGATCATTGACCCACTTCCTAAAATAATCTTTCTACTTACTACCCTATAGCCCTTTGAAGATGACTTACATTTTTTCAAGATAAGTTGCATAAAAAAAGTACCGTCTCACACTTTATAAGTGCATCTACAGTACTTTTTTCTCATTATGGGTAACTTTTTCACGGAATATGTCTTATTTAGAAGCAAAGGTACCACAGGCAGTATGTTCTGCACAACTGGCTCCACAACCACTGACATGAATGGTCTCAGCACTACAATGATAATTCTCATTATAGATGCAACTTTGCGCACTACACTTAATTTGAACTTCTGCTTGAGGGCTAACATCTCTACAAGCATTACCCAAACTCTCTGTACATTCACAAAAAGTACTGCAACATGTTTCTCCTACCTTTTGAGCAGAACGTCCTTTTACAGCAATTTGGCCTAATTCACAACTATTTTGCCCATTGTGGACACAGTTATTTACATCGCATCTTAATTGAGGCATATTTTTCCTCCTTTTCCATGCTTTCAAGCTCTACACTTATTATGATAAGAAGCCAAAGAAAATATACCTTTTATTTCCCCAAAAGCAATAACCCCAAAAGAAGACCTCCAATCGTTGCTATAGCTGTCATACGTCCATTCCATACCTTTCTCGATTCAGGCAAAAGTTCTTCACATACAATGTATAAGATAACCCCAGTAGCTATACCTAAAGCTAAGATAACAAAGTCCTCACTGGAATGACTTAATACATAACCTAAAACAGTTCCTAGACCCATAACGCAACCTAAAGCAAGGGGAATAATCGCCACTTTCTTAAAGCCAATACCTGCCATTTTAAAGGGAATAGCTACAGCCAGTCCTTCTGGAATGCTATGTAAAGCAAGTACTATAATAAATTGAATAACCGAATCAGTTCCAGTAGTCGTAATGGCTCCTAGGGTAAAGCCCTCTGGAATGTTATGTAAGGCAATACCTACTACTAATACAAGGGCTGTATTGAGTCTACCCCTATTTCCTTTCCCTAGTCCACTTTGCACATAAGGCATCACCTCATCTAGCAATACCCCCACCAAAATACCTATCACAACGCCTAATATAACGAAATCCATTCGCTTTTTTGAAAGGGCCTCTGGTAGTACATCAAAGCATATTAGTGCCATCATAAGTCCTGAAGTTCCCCCAAAAAGCATACCAATGCTCCGTTTCCTTGTGATTCGAAAGACATAGAGCATCATAATTCCTACTAAAAGACCTAACCCCTCTGCCACACAGCCCATTAATCCAGCTACTTGTGCACTCATATTTACCTCCTTATTTAGAATATATCCCCCAGGAATCCATTCTAAATCTCCACTTTTTAAATAGCTTTTACTACTTTTCAGAAATCCTTATCATTGAAAGATAGACTCCCATCATAACAACACCCACTAATGTTTCTATCATGACGAATACGCGTACCACACTATTATTAGGTATGATATCCCCTAGCCCCAATGTCGAAATGATAACAGCACTAAAATATAAGAAATCTTCCAACGGGTAATAGACCTCATTTCCTAACCTGGTACTGATTTCCTCTGCTTCATGATCAAGTAATGTATGGCCATCGCCTATGACTGTGGCTAAATAATGAATGGGTTGTAATTTTTCTTTTCGATAACTCCTACGATATTCCTCTGGTGTATAGATGAGCAAAAGTATACCATTAGGCTTTAGTGTCCGATAATAGGTTCCATAACGTCTGTCGTCTAATAAATAAGTACACCTCTCTTGCTCAAAAGGTGCTAATTGATAAAGGTGGACCTTCAAAAGAATATACTCCTTGCCCATTTGCTGCTTCCAATAGGTTTTACTTATAGGCTCACTTACCACTTCATCATTTAATTTAAACTCTTGTACCACACTGTGTGTTAAGTAATGGGTATAACCTTGCTCCACAAGACACTGCTCATAGAATCTACCCCAGTTCTCACCTACTGATTCTCCTGTTAAATAGACCCTCTGACCTTGTAATACAAGGTTTAAAACGTCCATTTTTTCTTCTTCATTTTTTAAAATATGTTGCATATAAAAGGCACGTTGAGGTGAATAGGCCTTTTCCTGTAGCTTTCCTCTAATAACTGCTTCCTTTTTACCCGTATCTGTAAATGTATAATATTCTCCTTGAGACTGCCTGGCAAAATAAAAATAAAGACAACCAAACCATAGCCATATATAAAGGTATATAAGTAGAATAAGTCTTTTTTTATACCTATGAAACCACGCCTTGTAGCCCTTTAGTTTAACTGCTGCAAGTATGATCAAAAGTAGAAGTGGTAAAAAAACAAGAAGTATTAATTGTTGGTAAAAGTCCAACTTCTCTCCTTGTTTTACAACTTGTTGAAGAAATTGTTGAAAAAGTATAGCACCTCTTGTTCCTATAAGTCCTATCCCAAGGAACAAGCCTCCTATATAGGTATCTGCCTTTCTTTTTCTCTGCTGCTGACTATATTCTCTAATTAAAAGTAAAAACATACCATACTTTATAAAGGTTATCCAAAAGAAATAAGGACCTTTACTTAAACTTACGAAATATTCTACAGCCGTACACATAATGAAAATCAAACTATATAACGGCTCCATATTTTCTCTCCTTGCTATTTTTCTTTTTACTATTTTATGGACAGGACTATCTTTTAAGAACATAAAAAAATATAAACTAATAAAAGACCTTTTTCAGATAAACGTTCTGAAAAAGGTCTTTCTATTCGTCTACAATTTCTTTGTTAAATAATAGATTTCTTATTCATGCTCATAACACTTTCAAAATGGTTAATATGTTCATTATCTCCTATTACAATAATACGATCCCCTTCATTTAAGAGTGTCTCTGGTTTAACTACTGAAATAATCTCTTTCTCTTTAATCACCGCAATAATATTAAGATGGTATTTTTTACGTATATCTGCCTGTAATATGCTGACACCATCATATTTATCTGAAACCATAATCTCCACAATAGAATCATTCTCAGAAAGTCGAATATAGTCTAGGGTATGAGAGTTCACCAAGGTATGTGAAAGACGTAAGGCCATATCCTTTTCTGGATAAACGACTTGGGCCCCTATACGTTCTAATACACTACCATGTTCTTGGCTAATAGCCTTAGCAATCACTCTTGGCACCCCTAAATCAATAACATTTAAAGTGGTTAAAATACTAGACTCCAAGCCTTCACTTCCTACACAGACAATAACTGTATCACAATTAGCTATTCCTGCTTCTTGTAAGGCCTGCTTATCTAATTGGGTAGCGATAATGCCATGGGCTACATAGTCCCTTACAGCTTCTACACGTTCTTCCTTCGTATCTATAACAAGAACCTCCTTACCCGTAGCCGCCAGCGACTGAGCTAAAGCTGTCCCAAAACGTCCTAATCCAATAACTGCAAAATCAATAGCTGCTTGATACTTATTCATCATAAAATCTCCCCTTCTATCCAATTATAATCTTTTCTTCTACATAATTCACATGACGGGTATGATTATATTTCCATGCACAAGCAATGGTTAAAGGTCCCAACCGTCCTAAAAACATAGTACATACTAAAATAGCTTTACTTAACGAATGAAGCTCTGGCGTAATTCCTGTAGACAAGCCTACTGTTCCAAAACCTGATACCACTTCAAATAAAATTTGAATAAAGGTCAAGTGAGGTTCGAGTAAACACATTATAAAAGTTCCTAATATAATGGCACATAAGGCTAAAAAAGTTAAGGAAAAAGCTTTCATTATACTTTCCGTAGAAATACGTCGTCCAAAAGCTACACATTGCTTATCTCTTGGTAAAGAGAATAATGCCAATAGAAGCGTAAAGGTTGTGGTCGTCTTTATACCACCTCCTGTAGAACCAGGGGAGGCCCCAATAAACATAAGAATAATAATGACAAATAAACCTGCTCCCGTAAAATCACCAAAATTAAATGTAGAAAAGCCTGCTGTACGAGCCGAAACACTGGCAAAAAAAGCACCCAGCCAAGTTATTTCTTCTGTAAACTGTACCAATAAAGTACCTCCTACCAAAAGAGAAGATGTCATAAGTAAAACAATCTTAGAATGCATTGTGAGTTTACTCCATCGCCTTTTTGTTCTCACATCTTGAATAACATAAAAGCCTAATCCACCAAAGATAATGAGTCCAGCTGTTATCAAGTTTAGTAAGAGATGATCTTTATAACCTGTTAATCCTTGAAAGTTGCCTAAAATATCAAAGCCTGCATTATTAAAGGCTGAAATAGCATGAAAAGCACTAATTCCTACAGCAGTCCAAAAAGGATAATCTCCACTAAAAACACAAAGACTTAGTAAAAACCCTAATCCTTCAAAACAAAGTGTCATTAAAACAATGGCTTTAAGTAATCTTACAATACCTTGAAAAGATTCCAAGTTTAATGCTTCTTTTAGTATAATACGCTCTTTAAGCCCTATTCGCTTACCCATTAGCAATAATAATATAGCAGCCACAGACATAAAACCTAGTCCACCAATTTGAATAAGTAGAGCCACCACAACTTGACCAAAAACTGTCAAACTATCACCTAAATCAAAGGTTGCCAGCCCAGTGACACAAACAGCACTTGTTGAAGTAAATAAGGCATCAATAGGATGAATCACTATACCTTCTTTTGCCGAAATAGGCAGAAGTAACAACACCATACCTGTTAAAATAACGCCTAAAAATCCCAATATTAAAACATGCGCAGGTGTTAAATGACGCACCCACTTTATTTTATTCATAACAATCCTCCTGGTTTTTATAACTAAACTCTATTCAGATAGTCTATTATGATGTCTTATTAAAGTCAACATTATTCAAAATATTTTTTATATAGCTTATTTATGTCACTTATACATTTTTTAAATACTGCCATTCCTTTTATAATAAACTTCATGTGATTAATATTTTATATTAATCTGCAAAAAAGCAACTAAAATAAAGACTTTAGTTGCTTTTGTATAAATCAATAGGCTATTCAAGCTTTAAGCTTATTCATTGGTAACTAGCTTTAATTTTTCTGTTTGATCTACTGTTGTAAGAGTAGAAATAATTTCTTCTAGGTCACCATCTAATATTTGATCTAATTTGTGAAGTGTAAGCCCTACACGGTGGTCTGTTACACGACCTTGTGGAAAATTATAGGTACGAATACGTTCACTTCTGTCCCCTGTTCCTACCTGGCTCTTCTTTTCAGCAGCAAGCTCTGCATGTTGCTTGGCTTGCTCCATATCATAAAGTCTTGCACGAAGGATCTTAAGGGCCTTATCTTTATTTTTAAGCTGAGACTTTTCATCTTGACAAGAAACAGTTAATCCTGTAGGAATATGTGTGGCACGCACAGCAGAGTCTGTGGTATTAACACATTGCCCACCATTTCCAGAAGCTCTAAATACATCAATACGTACATCACTTAAGTTAAGCTCTACATCTAGCTCTTCTACCTCTGGCATAATAGCCACAGTTACCGTAGAGGTATGGATACGTCCACCTGATTCTGTAGCGGGAATACGCTGTACACGGTGAACACCACTTTCATATTTTAGTTTAGAATAAGCCCCTTGTCCTTTTATCATAAAGATAACCTCTTTAAAACCACCAATGCCACTTTCATTGACAGACATAAGCTCTGTTTTCCAATGATTACTCTCTGCATAATAGCAATACATACGGTAAAGGTCTGCTGCAAATAAAGCTGCTTCGTCACCCCCTGCACCACCACGTATTTCTACTATAACATTCTTTTCATCATTAGGATCTTTAGGTAAAAGTAAGAGCTTAATATCATTTTCTAAAGGTTCTACCCTTTTTTTATTCTCAGCAAGTTCTTCCTTTACTAATTCTCTAAAATCATCTTCTAGGTTTTCTTCTAACATTTGAAGTCCTTCTTCAATAGCCTCCAATGTCCTCTTATATTCTTGATATTTTTCTACAATATCCTTTAAATCACTATGCTCTTTCATAAGCTTTTGCCATCTATCTTGGTCTGCAATAATATCTGGCTGACTAATTTGCTCACCAATCATCTCGTACTTGGTTACTAAATCTTCTAACTGCGCAAACATTTATTCACCTCATCTAAATTCTATTTAAAGGGGTTTCCTTGCTATAATGACACGGTCTTTGCCTGGTAAATCCTTTAGGACCTCTATGGAACAGTATCCTTCTTTCATTAGAATCTGCCTTACAGCCTCTCCTTGGTCATATCCTATTTCATAGGCTATAATACCACCTGGTTTTAAAAATCTTTTACCTTCCTTCGAAAGGGTACGATAAAAATAAAGGCCATCCCCACCATCTGTCAAAGCAATAAGAGGTTCATAACATTTTACCTCTGTCATCAATTCTCTACAATCAGCCTCCGAAATATAAGGAGGATTAGATACAATAAGGTCTACACTTTCATCTTCACCCTTGTAGTTTGTGAAACCATCACTTTTTACATACTCAATGTATTCATTTACACCGTGTAAATTTCCATTTCTTTTAGCTACATCCAATGCATCTTGTGAGATATCAATAGCTGTAATCCTCATTTCTCCACCATAATAGGCTAAAGAAATACTAATACAACCAGAGCCAACTCCTATCTCAATAACCTTTTTTATTTTTTCTTTTTTAGCCAACTCCAAAAGATGTTCTACAAGTGTCTCCGTATCTTGTCTTGGTATCAGTACTCTTTCATCTACAAAAAATTCTAATCCCATAAATTCTTGACTTTTTATAATATATTGAAGTGGAATACCTTGTGCTCTTTTAGCTATAAGGTAGAGATAGGATTCTTTAATATGCTCTGAAAGGGTCACTTTATGATTTAAAATCAGTTTAGCTTCATCCCAGTCCATTAAATGACGCATTAAAAGGCGTGCATCAATAGGGGCATCTTTCTTATCGTAAGCTTTAAGAACGGATTCACCATGGCGAATCGCATCATAAACGGTTATTTCATCTGTCTTACTTGCTACTAATTGACTCATGCTCAAGTACTCCTTTTACCGCTGCAATAGCTACTTCAATTTGTGAATCGTCTGGTTCAATGGTTGTAAATTCTCTTTGAAGCCACATTCCTGGCTTACTTAAAAAGTTAGCAACTCTATTATCTGGAGATAATCTTGCCCATCTAATAAACTCATAAGAAACTCCTGCTACAAAAGGTACCATCACAATACGCACCAAAGTTCTTTGCCATAATACTTGAGTGGTAAAAACACTAAATACAAGGATACTCACAATCATAACAATAAACAAGAAACTCGTCCCACAACTTTTATGAAGTCTTGTACATTCTCTTACATTTTCTACCGTTAACTCCTTGTCTTGTTCTAAACAATTAATGGTTTTGTGCTCTGCTCCATGATACTGAAAGGTTCTCTCAATATCCTTCATCTTTGTAATCAACTTCATATAGCATAAAAAAATAATAATACGAATAGCGCCTTCAATAAGATTTTGTGCGAAAGAACTGGTTACAACTGTTTTAAATAGTCGACTTAACAGCATAGGAAAGATCATAAATAACCCAATAGCTAAGACAAAAGAGAGGCACATAGTAAGGCCCATAATAATCTTTTCTCCTTTTTCCCCCAAAGCCTTTTGAAGCCACATTTCAAAACGGCTAGGCTCTTCTTCTTCGTCTTCTTCACCATATAACTCTGCTGAAAAGCTTAAGGTTTTAATACCTAAAACTAAAGATTCTAAAAAAACTGCCATACCTCTTAAAACTGGCCACTTTAATATCTTAAAACGATCCATTATACTCTCTGATTTTTGAGAGTCTGTTACAATAGTACCGTCTGATTTTCTCACTGAAACAGCATAGTAGGAGCGTCCCTTCATCATCACGCCTTCTATAACAGCCTGACCCCCTATATTCACTTTCGCCATGCCTCCGCCTCCTGTTCTTTTACAAAAAAAGGGTTGAGACCATCCTCTCAACCCCTTTTTTAACTGATTACATTTCGTATTTTCTGTTGAATTTATCAATTCTACCTTTTGCAGATGCAGCTCTTTGTTTTCCTGTATAGAAAGGATGACACTTTGAACATACTTCAACATTGATAGTACCTTTAGTTGAACGTGTTTCAATAGTATTTCCACACCCATTACAAGTTACAGTAACAGCTTCATATTTTGGTTGGATTTCTTTATTCATTTATATTCACCTCTTTCATACACTTTTCTATATTAATTTTTAAACCCTAGCAATTTTCGTGACAACGTTAGTATTATAGCATGAGTTTTTCTATTATGCAAGACTTCTTGTCTATTTTAATGAAATTCACTCACCTTTTTTCATACATTCGACGAAAGTCTTATTATCCTCTGAGCGAAGGAGGGTGTTAATTAGATTTTCTGTCACTTCTGACGTATTATTACGACTCAAATCCTTACGAATCGAATAAGCAACACTCATCTCTTCAGGTAGGAGAAGTAAATCATCTCTTCTTGTTCCTGATTTATAAATATCTATGGCTGGGAAAATACGTCTTTCTGATAAGGAACGATCTAGAACAAGTTCCATATTACCCGTTCCCTTAAATTCTTCAAATATCACTTCATCCATCTTACTTCCTGTGTCGACAAGGGCAGTTCCCAATATAGTTAAACTTCCCCCATTTTCAATCTTTCTTGCAGCACCAAAAAATTTTTTGGGCATATGGAGAGCTGCTGGGTCGAGTCCCCCTGACAAGGTCCTTCCACTAGGAGGGATGGTCAAATTGTAGGCCCTTGCCATACGTGTAATACTATCTAACAAAATAACAAGGTCTTTTCCCTGCTCTACCATTCTTTTGGCTCTTTCAAGCACCATTTCCACCACTTGCTTATGATGTTCTGGTGGTTCATCAAAAGTTGAGGCAATAACTTGTACATCTTTTCCTTGAATAGAACGACGAATATCTGTTACTTCCTCAGGTCTTTCATCTATAAGTAACACAATCAATGATACTTCTCTATGATTGCGTGTTATAGCATTGGCAATATGCTTAAGGAGTACTGTCTTCCCTGCTTTAGGTGGTGCAACAATAAGTCCCCTTTGCCCTTTTCCTATAGGTGCCATGATATCAATAATACGGGTAGATAAGATATCTCTTTCTGTCTCTAAACGTAGCCTTTCATAAGGAAAAACGGGTATAAGTGTTTCAAAATTAGGACGGTATTTCGCCTTTTCTGGACGATCTCCATTGACTTTATGAACATAAAGAAGCGCACCTGCCTTTTCTCCTTCTTTAGGTCGTCGCATATCTCCCTCAATCCAGTCTCCTGTTTTAAGATTAAAACGACGAATTTGAGAAATCGAAAGATAGATGTCATTTTCTCCTCGCATAAAATTTTGAGAACGTAAAAAACCATAGCCATCTGCCATAATTTCCAAAATCCCAGCTCCCACCATACGGTCACTGCGACTATCATAACTGTTTTCACTAGGTAACTCTTCTTCTAAAAGACTTTCTTCTTGCAAAAATTCTTCTAGAAGTACATCTTGTGTCTGCCCATCTTCTCGTAATAGTTCTTCTGTTACTGTAGCCATAGGCTCTTGTACACTATCTTCTTCTACTATGGTGTCTGTAGCTTGAGTCTTATTATCTATTTGGCTAGGAGAGGAGTTATGGTGTTGTTCTAGGTAACTAATCACTTCACTTTTTCGCATTTTATTTACATTTTTAATACCACATGCTTTAGCCATCTCTTTGAGTTGTACTAAAGTCAGTTCTTCTAAGTTACTCATCCATTAATAACTCCTTCAGTCTTCCATTTTTATAATCTAGTTTACCACAGTTCCATTCTTTATTTCAATAACCTTTCACAAAAGCTTATTATAGCACTTGTAAATCCCTGCTTAAATATTTTTCTTCGATTTGTGTAGATGTAATAGGCTTATCCCACAAAAAGCCCTGACCAATTTCACAACCTATCTCATTCATTACTTCAAGTTGCTTCTCATTCTCTATGCCTTCTGCAATAGTAGTTAAATTAAGACTTCTAGCAATGGCAATAATAGCCTCTACAATGGCTCGATCTTGGGTATTCTTTGTAATCTCTCTTATAAAAGAAATATCAATTTTTAAATGATTAAACATAAACTTTTTCAAATAACCTATGGAAGCATAACCTGTTCCAAAGTCATCAATGGAGATACAAAATCCATATTCCCGTAATTCATTCAAGGTAAAGTGGGCCAGTCCAATATCCTCCATCACAGTTGATTCTGTAATTTCTAACACAATATATTCAGGTGACACATTAAAGCGTTCTAATATCTCAATAATATTTTTAGCTAAATTGGGATTTTTAAATTGAAGGGCTGATAAATTAACAGATACAGGAACCACCTTATATCCCTTATCTAACCATCTTCTAATCTGCATACAAACCTTCTCGATAACCATTACGCCAACTTTTTCAATCAAATTCATCTGTTCAAGCATACCAATAAACTTACCAGGAAGGACCATTTCACCATTCTGTTTTATTTGCCTAAGAAGGGCTTCCATTCCTACTACTGTATTGGTTTTTAAATCAATAAAGGGTTGATAATACACTATAAATTCTTGATTTTGAACGGCTATCTTCAGCTCCGTTTCAAGAAGCATAGTACTTTCTATCTCTTCATGAATATCCTTACTATAAAAAACATAAGGCATTATTCCTTTTTCCTTTTTTGCTTTTTTTAAGGCAATTTCTGCATTTTTAATCAATTCACTTGCCCCTTTAGCATCAGTTGGAAAAAGTGTAATGCCTTCCTTAACTTCTACATAAAGATAACTGTTATGTACAGATATAGGCTCTTTCACCTTATCATTGATCCTATCCAGAAGTTGTATGGCATCTTCCTTACTTTCAATTCCTTGAGCAATGATAGCAAAGCTACTTCCAGAATACCTAAAAACTTCTTGATGATTACTCAATATTCCCTTAATTCGTTTATTAATAGTCTTTATAACTATATCTCCGGTGTTGATCCCATAATCATTATTAATTTGTCCTACCTTTCGGATATCTAATAAGATAACCGCCATCTTACTTTCTTCACTCTTTGCCTTTTGAGTTGCTTTATAAAGACTTTGCATAAAGAATTTCTGATTAGGTAGGTTTGTTAATTTATCAAAGTAATTCACCCTATAGACTTCTTCTTTTAGTTTTTGGGTACTTGTAATATCTTTTGATAAACAGACAAAATACTCCAACTGATTCTGATACCAAATAGTTGATAGGGTATTAGTTAAGTAAATCCTTCTATTGCCTTTTATAAAGCGATTGGTCACAAATTCAAATTTTTCCCCATCCTTGAGAAATTTGTTAATTTTATCAAGAATAACTTGATCACTCAAGTCGACTCCCACAAACATACACATGTCTTTTCCTAGGACTTCTTCTTTTGTACACCCACAGCATGTATACACATTACTATTGACATACATAATCTTACCATACTGATCGCCTATAATTAGCCAATCCTTCATCTCATCCACTACTTTTTCTAGTATTTCTACTAATTCCACTTTCCGAATTTCTTGAACCTTTTGCATGGCTCTTTCTCCTCCGCGTTCCCCATCTTACATGTGCTTATTGCCCCGTTGCAGTGCTATAACACCTGTGCGAACACTTTCTATAATTTCATATTCTTTAACCGTTTCAATAAATGCATCAATTTTTTCTTTTGTATTACATATTTCAAAAACCACAACCTGTGTATCCATATCAATGACCTTGACATTAAAAGCATCCGTTAAATCTTTAATACGAGGAAGGAGTGTTTCTTGGCTTGTTACTTTAATCAACGCTAGTTCACGAATAATGTCTTCTTTTACATCCAACCGCTCAACCTTTTTAATATCAATCAATTTTTCCACTTGTTTTTGTATTTGCTGAATGGAATCCTCGTTTTCTGTAATAGAAATGGTTATCCTTGAAATACGCGAATCGTGAGTTTCTTCTCCAGCAAAACTGTTCATATTAAAACCTCTTCGTGTAAAGAGGCCTGCAATACGCGCCACAACGCCATAATTATTTTCCACTAAAACAGATAATATACTATTTTTCATTATCTCACCTAACCTTATCCTGTCGATCTATAATTTTATTCTTCTTTATAATATTCTTTATATATTAAATATTATATCTAACTACAAGGATAAGCGCAAATAAAAAAAGGGGTCTTTTTCGTTTTTAAAGAACCCTTTTAAAATCAGTAAGATTATTTGGATAAATCATTAAACTCTCTCAGCTTTTGGAGTACTCTTTTTCTACATTCTTCATAAGTATTGTTGGTTAATATTTCTATTCCTTCCCTAATATCTGTAATTCCGTAAATATGAAATCTGTTATTTTTTACGGCCTCAATAATTTCATCCTTTAATAAAAGTTCTCTTGTATTCTGTAAAGGAATTATTACCCCTTCATTCCCTTGAAGGCCTCTCTTTTTGCAAATACTATAAAACCCTTCTATCTTTTCATTGACACCACCAATAGGTTGAATCTGTCCAAATTGATTAACAGAACCTGTAACAGCAATATTTTGCTGAATAGGTAGCCCTGAAAGACTGGATAAAATAGCATAGAGCTCCGTACTTGAAGCACTATCTCCATCAATCTCTCCATAGCTTTGTTCAAAACATAGACTACAATTTAAAGATAAGGGCATATCTTGGGCAAAGTGATGGCCTAAAAAACCTGTAATAATTTGAATACCTTTACTGTGAATCTCTCCACTGAGTCCACTTTCCTTTTCAATGTCAATAATCCCCTTTTTGCCTCTATAGGTAGCTGCTGTAATTCGCATTGGACGTCCTAATAGGTAATGATCTATGGCATAAATCCCTAAGCCATTAATCGTCCCTACTCTTTCCCCCTGTGTATCAATAAGCACCTTTTGTTCCAATATTTCTTGATCTAGCTTATCTTCTAGCCTTTTTATAAAAAGCTGGCGTTGCTCAATAGCTTTAACCATACATCCTTTATCAATAGCTATTTGGGCATATAAACTAGCCTCTCTTACAATATCAAGAAGTAGCTCTAAATTAGCTGGTAGCTTTTTAGGATCTTGTACTTGCCTACTCCCATACTCGCAAAGCTTAACAAGTGCATCTGTTGTTAAGGGTAATAAGCCTTCTTCTTCACTTACTTTTTTAATAAGACACCCTAGTTGACAAATAATTTCTTTGTTACTTTTTAATTCTGATTCAAAATCCACCCGTTTCTTAAAAAACTTTTTGAAATCCTCATCATACTCATAAAGGGCTCTATAAAGTTGATAATTTCCTAAGAGTATGACCTTGATATCTAATTTCACTGGCTCTGGTCGTATGGCAGAAACCATACCTATTGCTGTATCCTCACTACTTTCTATGACAATCCTTTCAGATTGTAATGCCCGTTTAAGTGCATTCCAGCTTCCTAAACGAGTCAATAGACTCTGTACTTCTAGTAACAAATAGCCGCCATTTGCTTTATGCAATAAGCCTGGTCTTAAAGTAGTAAAATCACTCTTCATCATATTAAATTCTGCATCTAAGAGTATTTTACCATTAAGTGGCGTATTATCCATTTCTCGTGAAGTGATAATAGGTGCTCCTTGTATTTGACTGTTGTCTACCAAAACATTAATTTTATAATGCTTCGTTAGATGCTCCATTTCATTTTCTGCTAGCCAAGGAAGTACCTCCTTAACGCCTGTTGCTTTTGACTCCTCCCCTGGAACAAGAACTTCTAAATGTTTAATGAGATCTTCCTGTATTTCCTCTAAATATTCTTTAACGACTGGATATTTTACATACTTCTCTTTTAAATATTTTAAAAGACTCCCTACCTCATAGAGTACAATGCCTTTATCGATATCATCCAGTCTCTCTATACACTGCTCTTCCTTTTCATCAATGGCTTCTAAAATAGTATCTGCCAGCTTGTAAAGTTCACTAAGTTTTTTATCAAGCTCCTTACGCTTAACTGTGGATAAGGCATTGTACTCTTCCTTTGTGATGCCTTCACCATTTGCTCCTAGTGGCGCGAAACCAATTCCTTCTTGTGTTAACTTAACAGAAATGCCTACCTTCTCTGAAGCTTTACTGAGTTCCTCAATTAAGCTTCTCTTTTCTTCTTCAAAAATACCTAAGACACTTTGTCTTTTTTTATTCACCTCTGAACTTTGTAACTTTAAAGGTAATTCACTTTTAATAAACTCAATCAGTTCATCCATGTCTTCTTTAAATTTAATACCATCACCTGCATCTAGGAGTAAAAGCTTTGGATTTTCTGGTTTCTTAAAGTTATAGCTATAACATAAATCGGGTGGTGTTTGTTGTTCCTTTGCCAAAGATGTCAATAGCTCCATAATACAACTTAATTTCCCCACCCCACATTCACCGCAAACATAAAGATTATAGCCTTTTGCATGTGTCTTTAATCCCATTTCCAATGCGCTTCTAGCCTGTTCTTGACCAATCATTTCATGACTCCCTACGAGTTCGTCGGTAGTGGCAAAAGAAAAATCAGAAGGTTGATATGAAAGCTTAAGTTCATCCCATTTGAGCTCATTTATTTTGTTCATATGATTCCCCCCTGTATCACTATATTCACCAAGGCTCGAACACTTTCCCAAATAGCTACAAATTGTGGCAATCTTTTTGTTTTTATCCTTTAAATCTCTATTTCATTAAGGCATTTATTAGGCTAATCAATAGCTTTTGATCCCTCTTTATTCCTATCTAAAAGTCCCACCCGATATTGGATGAATCCATTTATCGGGTGGGACTTTTAACATAAAAATATTATTTTTGTGTAACCTCTTCCTTTCATAATTTAACTTAGATGAGAAGCTGCATAATCAAGGCATCTTCTTTAGGTTCACTATAATAGCCCTTTCGTACAGCTATTTCTTTAAATCCAAAATGCTTATAGAGCTGCTGAGCTATTGCATTACTCTTTCTCACTTCTAAACTAACTTGAACTACCTTTTTTAACTTGGCATAAGCTAAGATTTCTTCCAACAAAGCCTTACCTATTCCTTGTCCTCTATAATCTTTTTTGACAGCAATATTAATAATTTCTCCTTCATCACCTACAGTCCATAAGCCTCCATAGCCTATAACTTGTTCCTCTTTTTCTATCACCACATAATAAGCGAGTGGATTACACAGTTCTTTTTTCATAGCCTCAATGGACCAAGGCGTGCTAAAACTTTCACATTCTATGGCATAAACAGCCTCTAAATCCTTAAAAAGCATTTGTCTAAGCTTCATTTTTTTCTCTTTCTTCTCGTTCACGTTCTGCTTGTGATTTACGTAGGTACATAGGAACAAATTCTGATGCATCTACTGCCTCTCCTCTTTCATAGGCTTCAGCAGCTACTGCAGCTAATGTACTGGCATGCTGAAGATTTAAGTAGCTAGGGGCAAAATGAGCCCTCTCTCCTAAAGCTTCTATAAGTTTCTCCTTATAATTCCACACACCATCTCCTAAGAATAGGACCTTTTCAGCTTGCTTGAGATACGTATCTATAAATTTATCACAATCTATGGCTAAATAATCTGTTAACCTTTTAAGCTCTTTCCCTTGCCACTTATAAAGGGCTGTATAGACTTGATTGCGTCTGGCATCCATTATTGGACAAATAAGATGGTCTGTCTCTACTAAGTTATAAGCCAGTGTATCCAATGTAGGAATACCCACAACAGGAATATTTAGGGCAAGGGCCAAGGCTTTAGCAGTGGTCACACCAATACGCAGCCCAGTAAAAGAACCTGGTCCACTGGTTACACCAATAGCATCTAAACTTTCTAACTCTATTCCAATGAGCTTCTTCATATGCTCTAGCATAGGCATAATGGTTTCAGAATGGGTTAATTTATGGCAGATATAATACTCTCCTACCAAGCGTCCTTCTTTAATATATGCCACACTCCCTGCTATACCTGAAGCATCAATAGCTAATATGTTCATCTTTCTCACCTACCTTATAGTGATTTTTCGGTAATCAAAACCTTTTTCTAAATCTTTTTCAATACTTATCCACTTAGCTTCTTTTGGAATAACCTCTTGTACATTGTTTGCCCATTCCACCAAACAAACCCCTTCACCAAAGAAATAATCCTCATACCCTATCATTTCTAATTCATCTGGATCTTCTATACGATACATATCAAAATGATAAAGAGGCATCGTTCCCTCATATTCCTGTACAATAGTAAAAGTGGGACTCGTTACAGCTTCAGTAATCCCCAGTCCACTGGCAAAACCTTTTGAAAAAATAGTTTTACCTACACCTAAATCCCCAATCAAGCAGTAAATATCACCTACTTTTGCCTTACGGGCTATTTCATAGCCCTTCTGATAGGTTTGTTCTTCTGATCTACTTTCATAAATACACATTTTTTAGTCCTCTCCTGTTTTTACCTATTCACCTATTTTAATACGAGGCCCACAAACTTTCAACCTCTTTCCCCATTCCTCTTACTAAATATTGCCTTTTCTCTTCTTAATATACCTCCCACTTCTTATTAAGAGGTATAACTTATCTTATTAAGAGGTATAACTCATCTTAAATGCTTAAAAATAATCCCTGTATAAATGGGTGAGAACGCATTTATCCAAAAAAAATCTTAAACTCAGCTGTATCCTAAGTTTAAGATTTTCTTGTTAGCTTATTAGCTATAAAACCTTTATCTATTTTTGATTCTTCAATTTACTTTGTAGACTAGTTTATAGCTTGTTTGAGTTGTTCATAAACTTCTTTAGAAAGGAGTTTGTTTTGATATAAACTTTCTAAAAGCGCTTTTTCGTCTCCTGCTGGGAGTTGATCCTTCATTTTACCGTAGTATTCATGAACCAATTGGATAGCGCTGTTGGTTATCACACCTTTTGCTTTAAGGGCTTGTAAAGCTGCTACTAACTTAGGATACATTTTGTGACAAGCATCTGTCTCCATTTGAGCAACTTGACTACAATTAGGGCATGCTAGTACACAAAAAGAGGCTCCTAAAGTCGTCATTCCCATACTTAATACTAAAGCCATCATTAAAACTTGTTTTTTCATTCTCTACCTCCATCTATCAAATAGTAAATTCCAACTTTAGTATGGCTTATTCTTTAATAAATATAAGTACCCCTTGTTTTTAATCCCTTAATATTTTTTCTTTCTAGTAAAGGACATATAAAAAGACCTTAAACTAACTCTTCTAGCTTAAGGCCTTTAATATAGTGTCTTTCTCTTAGCTATAAAACACGTTCTACTCTTTATTACTTACTTGGAGCTACTTGTTCGTGTGTTCCTGTCAAAAACTGTTTAACCCGTTTATAGAGTACATAGCTGATCACAGCATTAACCCCTGCTTTTAATAAATTAAAAGGTATAATAGCAGGTAGCATTAATGGTAATACAGCTTCCATAGGTACACCCAAAAATAAAGGCGTAAAGAAAAGATTCCATAAAATCATTGTAACCGTCATTGTTAAGCTTCCCACTATAAGTGATAAAACAGCTCCCTTTTTAGTATGATTTCTCTTATATATATTTCCTGCTACTAGTACAAAACTTCCTGTAGCCAAAACATGCATCATTATTCCAATCCAACCGCTTCCTGTACTTACTGTAATTCCTTGAATAAAAGATGCTACTACTGTAATAATAAAACCAGCTAAAGGCCCATATACAAAAGTACCTATAAGAATAGGAATATCTGCTGGGTCATACTCCAAATAGGGCGCAATAGGAAAAATAGGAAAGTGAATAAAGTACACCAAAACGACAGACAGGGCAATTAATACTCCCATTGAGGTTAATTTTTTAACATTGTTTTGCATTTTTACTCCTCCTAAAAAATAGTTTATGCGAATACCAAAAAAGCAATCCACTCTTCTCTAAGGTGGATTGCTCTAATTTAGGCGTAAGTAAAATAGCTTACTTCATAAATTACAACTCTTCTACCATCCAGACTGTACTGTCGGTTTTGGAATTTCACCAAATCAATGAAACCTAAGCTTCACTCGCGGACTCTAACCGCCGGTCGGGAATTTCACCCTGCCCCGAAGAATGTGACATACTCTTTTTTATTCACTTGTATTAAGTATACACATAATTTTTTTAAAATTCAACCTGATACTATAAATTATTTTTGTATTTTAATCATTGTATCAATTCAAACTTCCATTACTGTTTCATACTTAACGAAATTTTATTTTTTTCCACATCCACCCCCATAATAGAAACCTCTACAATGTCCCCTACTTTCACCACTTCTAGAGGATGCTTAATAAACTTTTGACTCATTTGAGAAAGGTGAACCAATCCATCTTGATGGACACCTATATCCACAAAAGCTCCAAAGTCTACAATATTTCTAACGGTACCTTTTAGCTTCATCCCTACCTTTAAGTCTTTAATCTCTAATACGTCACTGTGCAAAATAGGCTTTGGCATATCTTCACGAGGGTCACGCCCTGGTTTTTCCAGTTCCTTAATAATATCTTGTAAGGTTGGAACCCCTGTTCCTAACTCTTTAGCAAGGGTCTCTACATCACCTATCTTTTGGTGAATGCCTGCAAAATTACGTTTCTTTAAGTCCTCTTTTGTATAGCCTACCTTCTCAATAAGCTGCTTCGCTACATCATAAGACTCGGGAT
Source organism: Bacillota bacterium (assembly GCA_023412455.1). Classification (GTDB taxonomy): domain Bacteria; phylum Bacillota; class Clostridia; order Lachnospirales; family Cellulosilyticaceae; genus Sporanaerobium. Next base: position 1,861 of record JAEYNQ010000160.1, on the reverse strand, counting down.
GGACACCTGTGGCATCTAAAAAGTTTTTGCCATCTGTAATGCGAAGGAAGCCTGCACATTGTTCAAATACTTTAGGTCCTAAACCCTTTACCTTTTTAATCTCTGCACGGCTAGCAAATTTACCGACTTCTTCACGGTATGCCACTATGTTCTGAGATACTGTCTTTTTGATACCAGCTACATATTGCAGTAAAGAGGCAGAGGCTGTATTAATGTCTACGCCTACTTCATTTACTGCCCCTTCTACTACACCACCTAAGCTTTCTTCTAGACGTTTTTGATTCATATCATGTTGATATTGGCCTACCCCAATAGCTTTTGGGTCAATTTTAACCAGTTCGGCTAATGGATCTTGAAGCCTTCTAGCAATGGAAACAGCACTTCTTACCCCCACATCATCATTGGGGAATTCTTCTGTCGCTAACTTAGAGGCTGAATAAACAGAAGCCCCTGCCTCATTGACAATAACATAGTGAATAGGCCTTGGAATTTCTTTTAGCATTTCTGCTACAAATTTTTCTGTCTCTCTAGAAGCTGTACCATTTCCAATAGACAAAAGGTCCACTTTATACTGATCAATAAGCTTCTTGAGAGTTTCTTTGGCTTCCTCTGTTTTATTTTGAGGAGGTGTAGGGAATACCACGGTTTTGGCCAATTTTTTACCTGTGCCATCTACTACTGCAATTTTGCAGCCTGTACGATATGCAGGGTCAACTCCCATTACATTATGATCTTTAATGGGGGCTTGCATCAAAAGTTGATATAAATTCTTTTTAAAAACTTCTAGTGCCCCATCTTCTGCTTTTTGTGAAAGCTCATTGCGAATATCTCTTTCTACAGCAGGTGCAATAAGTCTTTTATAACTATCTTGTAGGACTTCCTCTAGCAAAGTACGTGTTGTACTCTCCTTTTGAATAACCTGCCTATCCATATAAGCTAGAATCTCTTCTACAGGTGCTTCAATCTTTACAGAAAGTGCTTTTTCATTCTCCCCACGATTAATCGCCAAAATGCGATGTCCTGGTAGGGTACTTAACTTTTCACTGTAGTCATAATACATCTCATAAACTGTTTTTTCTTTCTCATCCTTGGCTTTAGAAACTAATAATCCTTTTTGGAAGGTAACCTTACGAATAGCCCCTCTCAGGCTGGCTTCATCTGAGATTTCTTCGGCTAAAATATCTTTAGCACCAGCTAAAGCTTCTTCTCCAGTTTCCACACCTTTTTCAGCATCTACAAACTGCTGAGCTAAGCCATAGATATCTTTTTCTTTTTGCTCCTTGATGGCTACTGCTAAATCTTGAAGTCCCTTTTCTCTGGCAATAGTAGCCCTCGTACGTTTTTTTGGACGATAAGGTAAGTAAAGGTCTTCTACCTCTGTAGCTGTTGAGGCTTTTTCAATGGCCTTTCTTAATTCCTCTGTCATCTTCCCTTGTTCTTCAATACTTTTAGTCACTTGCTCTTTACGGGCCTCTAGGTTCTGTAAATAATTAAAACGCTCTCCAAAGTTACGCAGTACCTCGTCATTTAAGCCACCTGTTAGCTCCTTACGATAACGAGCAATAAAAGGAATGGTATTTCCTTCTTCAATAAGCTTAATCGTATTTTCTACTTGGGTTCTTTTTATTTTCAGTTCGTCTTGTAAAATTTGTACAATATCCATTTTTCTTCTCCTTACTCCACTAAAAAGAAGTCCTTCTTCTCAGTAAGACATCGCTTATTTAACAACATTATCTTTATCTTATCACAAAATCTTCCAAAAAGACAGGCATCCCTAGTGGAGGATACTAGACCTGTATATCTCATCCCTCTATATGTCGTTCGTCCTCGTCTCATTTTTCTCTCTCAGAGCCCTCATTTT